>NZ_JAHXOP010000009.1:0-2193 GCF_023147855.1 Streptococcus halitosis | reverse complement strand
GTGGTGTTGGCAACTGCTTAGGAGTTGGTGCTACCGGCGGAGTTGGCAATGGATCATAATTTGGCTCTTCTGGTTTTGATGGCTCTGGTTGATCTGGAGTCTTAACTGGTGGAGTTGGCTCATTTTCATAGCTTGGTGCTACTGGAGCAGGTTCCAATGGTTTCTCTGTCTCATATGTTGGCTCTTCTGGTTTTGATGGCTCTGGTTGATCTGGAGTTTTTACCGGTGGAGTTGGCTCATTTTCGTAGCTTGGTGCTACTGGTGCTGGCTCCAATGGCTTCTCTGTCTCATATGTTGGCTCTTCTGGTTTTGATGGCTCTGGTTGATCCGGAGTTTTAACTGGTGGAGTTGGCTCATTTTCATATGTTGGTACTACTGGTGCTGGCTCCAATTGTTTTTCCACTTCATAAGTAGGAGCTTGTGGTTCAGTTGGCGCTACTGGTGGAGTTGGTTTTTCCTTAGTAATTTTCGGAACGTTAACCGCACGAATCTTACCATTGAGTGAGTACCAAATGTTTGGTCTTTTACCTTCGGTATTATCTTTTCCAGAAACAACTGGCATTTCAGATTCAGGCATTACTAGAGTAGCAGAGATAGCCCCTACTGTTATGCTATTGTTTGGACCAGACATACGGATGGCACCAGCTCCATACCAAGAGTTAGGTGCATCTGATGAATCCCAACCTGAACCAGGTTGACTATTTTTATACATGGTCCAACGAGATCCACCTTCGCCTTGTTTAAAGTTCAAGGTTTTAGTAGCATAAATCATGCCATTCTTTTCACCGATAGATGAGCCAGAGATTTTGACAAACTTACCACTATAATCCTTGGCCATTTCAATGGAGTTGTGCTCACGGTTAAGTGAGGCTACAGAAAGAAGGGCGTTATCAAAATTAATTGGCTGATCATTTTCATCATAGAAGGTGAATTCATTTTTAATAAAGATGGATGTGTCCTTTTCAGCTACACCAGTATAGGCTGAAGCAAAGACACCTAGAGTTGGATCGGTAAAGACACCTAACCAAGCCTTGTCAACATTTTTGAATTTTGAATCGGAATCAAGTGTATACTTGAAGACGACCTTAGAAATCTTTTTACCATTATAGTAAGATTTTTCAAGATTTGTATAGGTAGCTGTCACGCTTTGACCGCGTTTCAAGAGGACAGATGCAAATTTTACCTCTGTGTTATTGCCGACAGTGGTTGTCCAACCAGCCTTAGCCCCGAAATTGCCGTAAAGTTCCATGGAAGAAGTCACATCATCGGCTTGTTGAAGGTAACTAACATTAAGGTTATCAGGCTGAAGAATCTTTTTAGAATATTGAGCTGTATCATGACTAAAGGCCTCATCAACTGCAGAAGCTTTCAGCATTTTTCCATTTGTTGTCAATGATAACTGTGCATTTGGCTCTGAATCATACACTAAGCTTTGAGCAGACGGCTCTGTCAAGTTACCATCTTCGTTTTTATGATTTTCAAGTTTTGCAAGGGCAGCCGCTATAGCAGCTTGTTCGTCTTTATACTCTTGCAATTTTCTTGGATAATCTGCTAAATCTTTTTGATATTTAGCAAGGTCTGACTGATACTTTAATAGCTTAGCTTCATAGTTAGCCTTAGCTTGTGCGTTGCGTTGCTTGATTTCTTCATTCTCAGCTTTAATCGCTGCATTTTTTGCCTTATTGTCTTCAACAGCCTTTTCATAGGCTGCTTTTGCATCGGTATTTGCTTTTTGAACGCGAGCTAGTTCTGTCTGATAAGCTGCTAGCTTAGTTTGGTAGTCTGTTTCGTTAGCTGCATTCGCTTGTTTAACTTCCGCCAAATCTGCTTCGTATTTCTTCATCGCAGCTTCATAAGTCGATTTTGCAGCGGCGTTACGTTGCTTAATCGCTTCATTTTCAGCTTGAATGGCTGCATTTTTAGCTGTGTTTTCTTTTACTGCTTTATCATAAGCCTCTTTAGCTTCCGCATTTGCCTTTTGAACTCGAGCCAATTCTGTCTGATAAGCTGCTAATTTAGCTTGATAATCAGCATCATTATCCGCCTTAGCTTTCTTAACAGCTGCAAGATCTGCTTCATACTGCTTCATTGCCGCTTCATAAGTCGCTTTTGCAGTTTCATTACGTTGTTTAATCGCTTCATTTTCAGCTTGAAGCGCTGCATTCTTTGCAGTGTTTTCTTTTACTGCTTTAT
>NZ_JAHXOP010000008.1:0-9665 GCF_023147855.1 Streptococcus halitosis | reverse complement strand
CTTCAAGGAGGAATTCCTTCAAGAGATTCAGTTGGATTCTCCATTCCAGGCTGAGACTTATATTCAAATGAAACGAATTGCTGTCGGAACTTTTGAAAATACCTATGTAAATACTGTGAACAAAGTTGCTTACGCCTCAAATACAGTTCGCACGACAACGCCAGAACCTAAGAAACCAGAGGAGCCAACAACCCCTAATTCTAATCCAAATCCAAAAGGGAACCCTACTCTACCTCAAACAGGTACAAATGATTCAAGCTACATGCCATATCTTGGTCTAGCAGCTTTAGTAGGAGTTTTAGGACTTAGTCAGTTGAAACGAAAAGAAGACGAAAGCAACTAATTTCTGGAAGTTAAATAGAAAAGAGGAACTCTGTTTCCTCTTTTTTATAGTCCGAAATTAAAAACGCTTCCTATTGATTTTCACTCATAAAATCAACTAATTTATGTTAAAATGGTAGTAGAAAGTTGAGATTATGAGTTATTTTAAAAAATATAAATTTGATAAGTCACAGTTCAAACTTGGTATGCGGACTTTCAAAACGGGAATTGCCGTTTTTCTAGTTCTTTTGATTTTTGGCTTTTTTGGCTGGAAGGGTCTTCAAATCGGTGCTCTGACAGCGGTTTTTAGTCTGAGGGAGAGTTTTGATAAGAGCGTCCATTTTGGAACTTCACGTATTCTAGGAAATAGTATCGGTGGCTTCTACGCCCTTATCTTTTTTCTCTTAAATACCCTATTTCATGAAGCCTTTTGGGTGACCTTGGTGGTTGTTCCAATCTGCACTATGTTAACCATTATGACAAATATGGCCATGAATAATAAATCGGGGGTTATTGGTGGTGTAGCAGCTATGTTAATCATTACCCTATCAATACCGAGCGGTGAAACAATTTTGTACGTGTTTGCGCGTGTATCGGAAACTTTCATGGGAGTTTTTGTCGCAATTCTCGTAAATTATGATATTGATCGTATTCATCTCTTTTTAGAGAAAAAAGAAAAATAATGTTACATTTTATGACATTATCAATTGACGTTTGTCTTTTTTTAGACTATAATAGACAGAAAGAAGGAAAATGTAAATGAAGGAAAAAGAATTTCGCCGAAATATGGCTGTTTTTCCTATTGGCAGTGTTATGAAGTTGACCGATCTCTCGGCGCGTCAGATTCGTTATTATGAAGATCAAGAGTTGATTAAACCTGATCGAAACGAAGGAAACCGTCGCATGTATTCGTTGAATGATATGGATCGTCTGCTTGAAATCAAAGATTATATCTCTGAAGGTTACAATATCGCTGCCATTAAGAAAAAATATGCTGAACGTGAGGCGAAGTCCAAGAAAGTGGTGAGTCAGACAGAGGTGCGTCGCGCACTTCATAATGAACTCCTCCAGCAGGGACGCTTTGCTTCAGCACATTCACCTTTTGGTCGCGGTTAGGCAATCGCAAGTAGTCATATATTAAGGAGAAAAACCATGCCAATCACAGCTGCAGATATTCGTCGTGAAGTCAAGGAAAAAAATGTTACCTTTATTCGTCTCATGTTCTCAGATATTTTGGGAACGATGAAAAACGTCGAAATTCCTGCTACAGATGAACAGTTAGATAAAGTCTTGTCAAACAAGGCTATGTTTGATGGATCTTCTATTGAAGGTTTTGTACGTATCAATGAGTCAGATATGTACTTGTACCCAGACTTGGATACATGGACAGTCTTCCCTTGGGGAGATGAAAACGGAAGTGTTGCAGGTTTGATCTGTGATGTCTATACAACAGAAGGTAAACCATTTGCAGGTGACCCTCGTGGCAATTTGAAACGTGCTCTTCGCCATATGGAAGAAGTAGGATTCAAATCCTTCAACCTTGGACCAGAGCCAGAATTCTTCCTATTTAAACTGGATGAAAATGGGGATCCGACTCTTGAGGTAAATGATAAGGGTGGCTACTTTGATTTGGCACCTACAGACCTTGCGGATAATACACGTCGTGAAATCGTTAATGTCTTGACCAAAATGGGATTTGAAGTGGAAGCAAGTCACCACGAGGTTGCGGTTGGACAACACGAAATTGACTTCAAGTATGATGAAGTCCTCCGTGCTTGTGATAAGATTCAAATCTTTAAACTCGTTGTTAAAACTATTGCTCGCAAACATGGTTTGTACGCAACCTTTATGGCGAAACCAAAATTTGGTATCGCTGGATCAGGTATGCACTGTAATATGTCCTTGTTTGATGCAGAAGGAAACAATGCCTTCTTTGATCCAAATGATCCAAAAGGAATGCAGTTGTCTGAAACGGCCTACCATTTCCTTGGTGGTTTGATCAAGCATGCCTACAACTATACCGCCATCATGAACCCAACAGTTAACTCATACAAACGTTTGGTTCCAGGTTATGAAGCGCCTGTTTACATTGCTTGGGCTGGTCGTAACCGTTCGCCACTTGTGCGCGTACCAGCTTCACGTGGTATGGGAACTCGTCTTGAGTTGCGTTCAGTGGACCCAATGGCAAACCCATACATCGCTATGGCGGTTCTTTTGGAAGTTGGTTTGCATGGTATTGAAAACAAAATCGAAGCACCAGCTCCTATCGAAGAAAATATCTACATCATGACAGCAGAAGAGCGTAAGGAAGCTGGAATCACTGATCTTCCATCAACTCTTCATAACGCCTTGAAAGCTTTGACTGAGGATGAAGTGGTCAAGGCAGCCCTAGGTGAACACATCTACACTAGTTTCCTTGAAGCCAAACGTATCGAGTGGGCTAGCTATGCGACCTTTGTTTCACAATGGGAAGTTGATAATTATCTTGACTTATATTAAGAATATAAAAAGATTGTCTGATTGGGCAATCTTTTTTATTGTTGCAAATTTTTAAATGTATTTCGTTGCTGTTTTTAGTATAGTTATTATATAGAAAAACAGAAAACAAGAAAGAGTGAATTATGCATTAAAAAGAAATAATATTCTGAAAATAATTAGAAAATAACGTCCAATCATTTTCATTATACCTATTTAATGCAGTAGTGTGGCGGGTTTAGCGTGAGAAAGAAAAAAGTTTACAATTTGACAACATATTTCTTGAAATACTAATTAGTAAATGATAAAATGTTTTTTGGAATGGATGAGTTTCGGAGGGTTCATAAATTATTTACTATATTATTTACTCAAGCTGTACTCGCCATATTTCATCAAAAAGGAAAGGAGATTCTATGCAAAAAGATAAGTGGTGGCTTCCGTTTTTAGCAGTGGGAGTCATCATCGGATTGTCGGTGGGTTTGATTTATTATACTAGACCCGCTAAGGACGGAGAAGTAGGGACTTCATCAGTTTCGCAATCAACTTCAAGTGCTGAGAACAATACTGCCTTGAGTCTAAAAGGTCAACGACTTCCAGAATTTAAAATGACTTCTCAAGACGGTAAATTGATTGCTAGTTCAGAGCTGTATGATAAACCTATGTTAATTGTCGAATGGGCTAGTTGGTGTCCTCATTGTCAGAAACAACTACCCATTGTTCAGCAGATGTATGAAAAGTATGGTGAACAGATCAATTTTGTTTTACTAAATATGAACGAACCTGGTAAAGAAACAAAGGAGAGTGCCGATCGATACATTAAGGAAAAAGGATATACTTTCCCTTATTACTATGATGAAGATCAATCAGCGGCAGATCTATTACAGGTTCAGACCATACCAAGTATGTATTTTGTAACCAAAAAGCAAGAAGTAAAAAATGTATTGATTAATCATTCCGATGCGGAAAGCTTTTCTAAAGAGTTGCAAACATTACTCAACTAACATATATCTACTATAGAAAAGGGGGAAGAAGAAATCACAATAGGATTTCAGAAATAGCAATGAGAGATTTCATTAAAAAGGTATCCATATTGTTTATCATTTTATTCTTATCTGTTCCATTAGCCTTAATGGGACAGATACTTGGTAGCGCTGCAGCAAATGAAGGCGGTAGTACTATTGAAGTAGGTGGAAATACAAAGATAACACAAAATGGATGTTCCCGTAAAATTGAAAAAACGGAAAAAATTAGCTGGCGCCTGCCTAGAAAACCAGTGGATTTGGTGATCTTGCAGGATGCGAGTGGATCATTTAAGAACACCATTCCAAATGTCCAGAATGCTTTAAAAACTCTGACGACATTTGTGAAGGAAGAAGAGTATGATGAAAATAACCCACGTTTGGTTAAGACTAATAATCCAGATACGTCAGATCGGGTTATGATGGCAACCTTCCAAGGTGCAGATGGATACAACTACTACTACAATAACAATTTTACAGGCCGTAAAGATGTTTATGGTAGTTGGGGACCTGACTATGATTACAAATACAAGGCAAGTAACTTGTCTTCTGATCAAAATGATATCCATCAATTCATTAATAATATTAAAGTAGCGGGAGGAACACCAACTGTTCCAGCTATTGACGATGTCATTGCTCAATATAATGAAAGAAAAGGGAATATGGCTAATGGTCGTAAAACTATCTTTCTTTTGATTACGGATGGTGTTGCCAATGGGAAACGTGACCCTGATGGTAAGGTTCGTCTAGAGTACAGTGACTATCGGAACAATATTCTTACACGTGCATGGAATTTTAATGAACTAACAGAGGCTTCTCAAAACGTTTTAGGGCGTGTGAAAGAGGTTAAGGAAGCATCTACAAGACTTAAAAATGTTGTTGGTTCTGAAGGAACAGTAGTAGTTGGTTTCTGGGAAGACGTATCAATCTTTGCAAACTCTAAAGCTCAGTATTATGACACATATAAAGAAGGTTATTCAAAATATTTTGATATTGGAGATAACCGAAGTGTCCAAGAGATTTTCCATGAAGCATTGGAGGGGATGGCTTCTCCAGCTAAAAATATCAATGGAAAAGATGTTTCCTTCTATGTTAATGAACAAAGCGATATCAATAAATTCTCAAGTCGAGTTCTAGAATCTGTTGGTGCTGCTCTGGTTAAAGAAGATATCAAAGGTGAGTTTGAAGTTACTCCAGGATATAAGGTAGATGCAGTTCGAATTAATGGTAAGAAGATTGTATCAAAGGTTACCGATTCGAAGAAAGAAATTCGTGGTAAGATTGTTCAAGAAGGAGACAAGGTTACAATCTCTGTTCCAGAGAGTGTCTTTAATCCAGGAAACAACAAGTTTGACTATGATTTGAGTAAGGAAGCACATGCTGAACAAGTTGATGAGGATGATGAGCAAGACCCTCCTGCAGACTACAAACCAGTTAAGGAGACAGTTCCAGTTCCTGAGTTGACTGGTAAATTTAAAGTTGGTGATTTTGCGACTGAAACAATCGGTGGTTCGAAAGAAACTGTAGAAGTTCAAAAACTTGAATACTGTTACCCAAGTGCTACTAAGAAAATTGTAGACCAAGATCAAAGTAATGATACTGGTACCATTGAAGATCCACTTCAATTGACTAAAAAACTAGCCTATGCGGCTAACTTGTCTGCCAAAGACGAAACATTTACTTATACAGTAGATTACAACTTCAATAACGTTCCTTATGAGTTTAAGCAAAACGTTATGTTGACAGACCCTCTTGACTATCGTTTGGAGGTTGTGGGTCACCATGCGTCTGGACCACAAGGTCAAATCTTGACTCGTGTAGTGAAACAAAATGACGATCTCGGAAACGAACGTGAAGTTGTTGTTGCTGATGTACCAAGTGTGAATGGTTATGAATACTTAGTGCTTCAAAAAGCTAAAATGACCATTACCGTTCGCTTGAAGGAGCAATATCGCAATAATCAAGCGAGCAAAGAATTTATGGCCCTTCTTCAGGATAATGATGGTTTCGGTTTGCTGAACCAGGGTAATATCATGTGGAATGGTGAGGATAATAATCCTGATCCAAGTAAACATGCTAAAACAGCTGACAAACCAAGTACAATTCGTCGCTCAAACCCAGTCTATGTTAAACCACCAGTTGATACCGAAATTACGAAGAAGGTCAATGATAAGGAACATGAAGATCTTGGGACAGAAGAAGAACTCTTCGAGTACAAGGTGACTGTTCCATGGCCAGGTATTGCAGATACATTCAGCCTTACAGATACAGTTGTTTCAGAGTTGGAAGTTCAGGCAGATAGCTTGAATGTAAAACTTGGTGAAAAAGATAATACTGAGTTGAAAACTGCTGCAAAAGTTGAAGGTCAAACTGTTTCACTGACTCTTGATAAAACTCAACTCGAAAAAATCTCACGTAAGGTAACGCGTCGTAAGACTAAAGATGTTCAATACCTTGAATTGACCTTCAAGGCTAAGATTCGTCCGGGTGCTGACCTTTCTAAATATAAGGAAGATGGTCAAATTAAAGTACCTAACACGGCAGATGTTGCCTTGAATGATATCAAGAAAACATCGAATAAAGTAACGGTTACACCACCAAAACCAAAAGAACCTTCTATTGATAAGAAGATTAATGAAAACTTGGATACATTCCAAACATTTGATGGACAACCATACAACTACAACATTACTACAGCTGTGCCAAGTGATGTTGCTAATTACAAGAAATTTGTGATTCGTGATACACTGGATGCTAATTTGGAGCTTGCAGGCGACGTAAGTATTAAAGGTTCTGCAGCGGCCCTCTTTGATATCCATACCAATGGCCAAGAGATTACGGCAACGGTAAAGGATGGTCAGTTTGGTGAACTTGCAAAATACTCAACTGTTGAATTAGTCATTCCTGTAAAAGTTAAAAATGGTGTGACAGGTACAACCATTCAAAACAAGGCTTCTATTTCCTTTACAAATGAGAAAAATGAAGAGAAAGAAGTTGAATCGAAACCTGTCACCGTAACGCCACCTCCTGTAACGAAGAAGATCAATGAAACACTTGATCATTTAGATATCGCGACAGGTCAAGCGTATAACTACAACATTAAGACAAAACTTCCAACAGATATTACAGATTACAAGAAATTTGTGATTACAGATACACTTGAAGGAGATTTGTCAGTTATCAATGAAACTTCAAGCAAACCAGTTATCAAAGGAGCAGCTGCAGCCTTCTTCGATGTAACAGTTGAGGGTCAAACCGTGACTGCAACGATGAAGGACTTTGCGAACACTACAGCTCTTGCTGGTCAAGAAGTGGAATTGATTATTCCGGCTAAGATCAATGATGGAGTGACTCGTATCAACATTCCAAATACTGCGAAGTTCAGCTTCACAGATAAGAACGATCATAGCGGAGAAAAAGAAACGAAACCGGTCACTGTAACCCCTCCATCAGAACCAGGTGTTGATAAGAAAATCAACGAAACACTGACAGAGGCAACCATTGGTGCAGAAACAGACTTCACATATAATATCAAAGCAAAATTGCCAAATAATATTACAACATACAAGTCCTTCGTTGTAACAGATACCTTGGATGAGAACTTGACTCCAGGTCAAGCTGAAATCAAGGGAGCGGCAGCGAAATTCTTCGATGTAACAGTTCAAGGTCAAACCGTGACTGCAACGATGAAGAATTTTGCGAATGCGGGTGACTTTGGTAACCAAGAAGTAGAACTCGTGATTCATGCCAAAGTGAAGAAAGACTCAAAAGTTCCATCTATTGAGAACAAAGCTAAGATTACTTATACCAACAAGAATGACCAACAAGGTGAGAAAGAAACCAAACCGGTTACTGTCACTCCACCGCCAATCACTAAGAAGGTGAATGGTCAGGAACATGCAGATCTTGGTAAGTTATCAGAAGCCTTCACGTATACGATTGACTCAACGGTTCCACATGTGGCAGATACCTTTACCATTTCAGATGATATCGTCAAAGAATTGGCATTTGAAGGGGAAGCAACTGTCACTGTTGACGGCCAAGCTGTTCAAGACCTCACTGCAACAACAGAAGGTCAACGTTTGACGGTCACATTTGGTAAAGAGCAAGTGAAACAATATGCTGGTAAAGCTGTACAAGTTTCATTTAAGGCTAAGGTGAAGGAAGGCATTACCTTTGATGCACTCTTAGCGGCTTATCCAAATGAATCAAAAGACAAGCCGGTAGTACCAAATACTGCTAGCTACATCATTAATGATAATCCTGATTCTAAGAAAGAATCAAAACCAGTTACCGTTACACCACCACCAACCACTACTCCAGAGCTTAAGAAGGAAGTAAACGGAGCAGAACGTTACGATCTTGTAAAACGTAATGAAGAATTTACTTATACTTTGAAAACAACAATGCCTGCCAATGCAACTGAGTTTGAGATGACAGACGAGTTGAAAGAAGTTCTAGAATTTGTTGGTGAGAATGCTTCAGCTACTATTAAACTTGATGGTGAGGATGCAGGATCGAAGGCGACAGTGACACTTTCTGGTCAAGTCATCAAAGTTGCCTTTACAGAAGCTTCTGTAAAAGCAGATGCCGGTAAGTCTATTGAAGTGAATTTCAAGGCTAAGATTAGAGATAATGCCAACTTGTCAGCTTATGTGACCAAAGATGGTAAGACTGAAATTCCAAACAAGGCTTCTTACGACATCGATCACAATCCGAAATATCACAAGGATTCCAATGAAGTTCCAGTAACTCCACCGACTCCAGAAGAGCCAGAAATCAAGAAAGATGTGAATGGCAAAGAAGCTGAAACTCTTGGCAAACGCGACCAAGTCTTCACCTATAATGTGAAAACAAGTGTAGCGCAAGATGCGACAGCCTTCTCAGTCACAGATACCCTAGTAGACGTTCTTGAATTCGCAGGAACTTCAAGTGCTAAATTGAACGGTCAAGCGCTTGACGCAAGCCAAATCAAGGTAGAAGGTCAAACCATTACTTTGACGCTTACAGAGGAACAAGTTAAAGCCAATGGTGGTCAAGCAGTTGAATTAACATTCGACGCTAAGATCAAAGCTGGTGCGAACTTGTCTGCTTACCTATCAGAAGATAAGACTGTGAAAGTTCCTAACAAGGCAGCTTACAAGGCAGATCTTCCAAACAAACCAGGCTTTACGAAAGACTCTAATGAAGTTCCAGTAACGCCACCGACTCCAGAAGAGCCAGAAATCAAGAAAGATGTGAACGGCAAAGAAGCTGAAACTCTTGGCAAACGCGACCAAGTCTTCACCTATAATGTGAAAACAAGTGTAGCGCAAGATGCGACAGCCTTCTCAGTCACAGATACCCTAGTGGACGTTCTTGAATTCGCAGGAACTCCAAGTGCTAAATTGAACGGTCAAGCTCTTGAAGCAAGCCAAATCAAGGTAGAAGGACAAACGATTACCTTGACGCTTACAGAAGATCAAGTCAAAGCCAATGGTGGTCAAGCAGTTGAATTAACATTCGACGCTAAGATCAAAGCTGGTGCGAACTTGTCTGCGTATGTGAAGGAAGACGGTCGTACACAGATTCCGAATAAGGCAGCTTATGATGCAAGCTTCCCACACAAACCAGGAGTGCACAAGGACTCTAACGAAGTCCCAGTAACGCCTCCGACTCCAGAAGAGCCAGAAATCAAGAAAGATGTGAATGGCAAAGAAGCTGAAACTCTTGACAAACGCGACCAAGTCTTCACCTATAATGTGAAAACAAGTGTAGCGCAAGATGCGACAGCCTTCTCAGTCACAGATACCCTAGTGGACGTTCTTGAATTCGCCGGCACATCAAGTGCTAAATTGAACGGTCAAGCGC
>NZ_JAHXOP010000007.1:0-46262 GCF_023147855.1 Streptococcus halitosis | reverse complement strand
ATGGCAAAGAAGCTGAAACTCTTGACAAACGCGATCAAGTCTTCACCTATAATGTGAAAACAAGTGTAGCGCAAGATGCGACAGCCTTCTCAGTCACAGATACCCTAGTGGACGTTCTTGAATTCGCAGGAACTCCAAGTGCTAAATTGAACGGTCAAGCTCTTGAAGCAAGCCAAATCAAGGTAGAAGGACAAACGATTACCTTGACGCTTACAGAAGATCAAGTCAAAGCCAATGGCGGTCAAGCAGTTGAATTAACTTTCGACGCTAAGATCAAAGCCGGCGCGAACTTGTCTGCTTACCTATCAGAAGATAAGTCAATCAAGGTTCCGAACAAGGCAGCTTACAAGGCAGATCTTCCAAACAAACCGGGCTTTACGAAAGACTCTAATGAAGTTCCAGTAACGCCTCCAACTCCAGAAGAGCCAGAAATCAAGAAAGATGTGAATGGCAAAGAAGCTGCAACACTTGCGAAACGTGATGAAGTCTTCACTTATAATGTGAAAACAAGTGTAGCGCAAGATGCGACAGCCTTCGCAGTCACAGATACACTAGTAGATGTTCTTGAATTCGCCGGCACATCAAGTGCTAAATTGAATGGTCAAGCGCTTGACGCAAGCCAAATCAAGGTAGAAGGACAAACGATTACCTTGACGCTTACAGAGGAACAAGTTAAAGCCAATGGTGGTCAAGCAGTTGAATTAACATTCGACGCTAAGATCAAAGCTGGTGCTAACTTGTCAGCTTACTTATCAGAAGATAAGACTGTGAAAGTTCCTAACAAGGCAGCTTACAAGGCAGATCTTCCAAACAAACCAGGCTTCACTAAGGATTCAAATGAAGTTCCAGTAACTCCACCGACTCCAGAAGAGCCAGAGATCAAGAAAGATGTGAATGGCAAAGAAGCTGCAACACTTGCGAAACGTGATGAAGTCTTCACTTATAATGTGAAAACAAGTGTAGCGCAAGATGCGACAGCCTTCGCAGTCACAGATACCCTAGTAGACGTTCTTGAATTCGCAGGAACTCCAAGTGCTAAATTGAACGGTCAAGCTCTTGAAGCAAGCCAAATCAAGGTAGAAGGTCAAACGATTACCTTGACGCTTACAGAAGATCAAGTGAAAGCCAATGGCGGTCAAGCAGTTGAATTAACGTTCGATGCGAAGATCAAAGCCGGCGCGAACTTGTCAGCTTACTTATCAGAAGATAAGACTGTGAAAGTTCCTAACAAGGCAGCTTACAAGGCAGATCTTCCAAACAAACCAGGCTTTACGAAAGACTCTAATGAAGTTCCAGTAACGCCACCGACTCCAGAAGAGCCAGAAATCAAGAAAGATGTGAACGGCAAAGAAGCTGAAACTCTTGGCAAACGCGACCAAGTCTTCACCTATAATGTGAAAACAAGTGTAGCGCAAGATGCGACAGCCTTCTCAGTCACAGATACCCTAGTGGACGTTCTTGAATTCGCCGGCACATCAAGTGCTAAACTGAACGGTCAAGCTCTTGAAGCAAGCCAAATCAAGGTAGAAGGTCAAACGATTACCTTGACGCTTACAGAAGATCAAGTGAAAGCCAATGGCGGTCAAGCAGTTGAATTAACATTCGACGCTAAGATCAGAGCTGGCGCGAACTTGTCAGCTTACTTATCAGAAGATAAGACTGTGAAAGTTCCGAACAAGGCAGCTTACAAGGCAGATCTTCCAAACAAACCAGGCTTCACTAAGGATTCCAATGAAGTTCCAGTAACGCCTCCAACACCAGAAGAGCCAGAAATCAAGAAAGATGTAGACACGAAAGCTGAAGAAACACTCGCTGATCGTGATCAAGTCTTCACCTATAACGTGAAAACAAGTGTTCCAACAGATGCGACAGCCTTCAGTGTAAGCGATACACTTGAATCTGTTCTTGATTATGCAGGTTCAGTAAAAGCGAGCTTGAATGGTCAAGCCCTTGATGTAAATCAAATCAAGGTAGAAGGTCAAACCATTACCTTGACACTTACAGAAGAACAAGTGAAAGCCAATGGTGGTCAAGCTGTTGAATTGAGCTTCACTGCTAAGATTAAAGCGGGAGCTGATTTGACTCCATATCTAACAGATCGTGGATTTACTGTTCCAAATACGGCTTCTTATGACGCGAAGTTCCCACAAAAACCAGGGCTACACAAAGATTCGAATAAAGTTCCGGTAATCGTTCCAAAAGAACCAGAACCAGAAATTTCTAAGAAGATTAATCGTACCTTGGACCACTTGGATGTGGAATACGACGCACCATACATGTATAATGTCAATACCACTTTGCCAAAAGATATTGATAAGTACAAAGAGTTCACCGTAACGGACACACTTGAATCTGTCTTGGCAATCGCTGATACACCAGTAGCTTATGTAGATGGACGTGATGCAAATGGTGCCCTTGAAACAAGTGTTGAAGGAAATACAGTCACTGTGAAAGTGAAAGATTTCGCTCGATTGAAAGGTTTCAAAGAAATCCAATTGTATATTCCAGCTAAACTCAAAGCGAATAGCGATTTGAAAGCTTATAAGGACCAATTGGTACCAAACAGAGCAACTGTCAACTTCAAGGATGCCAATGGTCAATCTGGTAACAAGGAAACAAAACCAGTAACGGTGAAACCGCGTGACCCAGAAAAACCAACAGATCCAACACCAGGTGAACCAGCTAAGTCTGTTGGACCAGAAGATGGATCTAAACCTGATAAAGATTACCACTTGCCAAACGCTTTAGATACCTTCCGATTCGATATCACTACACCGGTTCCAACAGATCCAGTAGATGAAAACGGAAATGCTAAGAAGGATCAATATGGTCGTCTTATCAAGACAGACTTGACTAGCTTTACGATCACTGATAAAATCGATTCAGTCTTGAAAGTCAACAAAGACCGTATCGCTCTTAAAGTTGAAAATGCTCAGTTTGACAAGATCAAAGCAACTCTTCAAGCTCAACTTGAACAGTCTGAGAAAGAACTCAAAGCTTTGACAGGCAAGTCAACAGAAGAGACTTCAACAGAGACTGGTAAGAAGGAAGAACTTAAGGCAGCGGAAG
The DNA here is from genome assembly GCF_023147855.1 of Streptococcus halitosis. Lineage (GTDB taxonomy): Bacteria > Bacillota > Bacilli > Lactobacillales > Streptococcaceae > Streptococcus > Streptococcus halitosis_B. The sequence goes on along the minus strand of NZ_JAHXOP010000007.1, from coordinate 43,193 downwards.
CTAAAGTAGCTGAATTGAAAGCGAAGTTGGAAGCAGCTAAGGCAGCGCAGCCAGCTAAACCAGCTGAAACTACAACACCAGCTACTCCAGCAACAGCTGCTGAAGAAACAACTCCAGCTACATCTGATTCTTCTGCAACAGAAGATAAGAAACCTGCAACTAGCGAGCTAAGTCAAGATCTTGCAAGCTTGGAAGCAGAGTTGAAAGCAGCTGAAGAAAACTTGGCTAAACTTCAAGCACCAGCTCAGAAAGAATCAGAATTGGCACCAGCTGATAAGAAACAACAACAAGAGAAACTTGAAAATGAAATCAAGAAACTAAAAGAAGCTCAAACCAAGCTTCAAGCAGCTATTGATAAATTGTCAAAAGTTTCAAATGACCGCGGTGAATTAGTAGGTAAAGATTTAGAAGCAATTGCTACTGTTACTTATGATGAAACTAGCAATGTTGTGACTTTTGAAATCAGCGACAAGGATGTTCTTGAAGCCTTGAAGGGAAGTACCGTACGTCTTGTACTTTACACTAACTTCAAAGAAGGAACAGATTTTGCACAATTCGCTGCTGGTGTTCCTAATAAAGCTATAGTAAGCTTTAACCATAATCCAAAGCCAAAAACTACCAACAAAGTTGTGGTGTTCCCACCAACACCACCAACACCAGAAAAACCACAAACTCCGCCACCAGGTGGAACCGTTCCTCCTGCAGAACCTAAGAAAACATTGCCAAATACAGGTTCTGAAGCTTCTTCAATCTTTGGAGTACTTGCAGCCCTTACTCTAGGACTTGCTGGACTTCTAGTTTGGAAGCGTAAAGCTGAACGTTAGTATCATATAGTAAGAGGAGAGTAGAAAATTTTACTCTTCTCCTTACTGTATATTGAAAGTGTTAAGGAAAGAATAATGAGTAGAAAAAAATTATTAAAGTTAGGAATTTCTATACTTGCTTTAAATGCACTTGGAGTAGCCACTTATCATGTAGCTCCCGACTTGTATCAAATTCCAACAGTGCATGCGGAAGAGACACCAGCGGAAGATGAAGAAATTCCAGATGGCCAAGAGCGAAGTATTGCAAATACTTTCAAAAGAATGCTTGATAGTATAGAATCTTCAATTAAGGATTTTACAGATAGTCCAGATGAGGATAATAAAGAACTCCTAGAGGGTGATGTAGAAGAAGCAAAGAATTTTTTTGAAACTGCAAAGAAGGCAATGAAGAGTCCAGAAGGTCAAAAAAGTTTTGCGGTGCTTGAAGCTCGCTACAATTCTTTAAAAGCTAAGGCTGAGGCGCTTCTCACTGGGGGAGATTTAAAAGAAGAACATCAAGAAGTCACAACTACTGAGGAGATTCCTTACCCATCTCGGACAGAAAACAATGCAGACCTCGCTGAAGGTACTCGAAAGGTAAAACAAGCGGGAGAAAAAGGTCAGAAGAAAGTTGTTTGGGATGTTACTTTGGTAAATGGCGTTGAGAAAAAACGTGATAGAAAGAGCCAAACGGTAATTAAAGAACCAGTAGAAGAAATCATTGAAGTTGGAACTAAGAAAACAGCTGTAGAAACCAAAGAAACAGTGACTGTAGAGGAGAAAGTTGCTTTCAAAGAAGAAACGAAAGTAGACCCAGCACTGGATAAGGGTCAAACGCGTGTTGAAGAAGGTGAAGAAGGTATCGATGAAGTCACTTATGAAGTGACAAAAGTGGATGGTGTTGAAAAATCTCGTAAAGAAGTTTCACGCAAGACTAAGAAAGCTGCAAAAAACAAGGTTACCTATACAGGTGCCAAAGCAGTTGTAACTACTAAGGAAGTAACTAAAACTGAAGAAGTTGCCTTCCAGACTCGTGAGGTTGAAAATGCACTCTTAGCTGAAGGTGTTCGCCGAGTAAAAACAGCTGGCCAAAAAGGGGTTCGTACGATTGTTGAAACTGTCACTTACACAGACGGCGTTGAAACAGGTCGTGAGGTGAAATCCAACACAATCACTACTCCAGCAGTAGACGAGATCGTTGAAGTAGGAACTAAGAAAGTAGTAGCTCCAGTAGTAACAACGAAGGAAGAAACAAAGACAGAAGAAGTTGCCTTCCAAACTAAGGAAGTCACAAATTCTGAACTTCCAGAAGGAACTCGTGTAGTGAAAACAGCTGGCCAAAAAGGTGTTCGTACGATTGTTGAAACTGTCACTTACACAGACGGAGTAGAAACAGGTCGTGAGGTGAAATCCAACACAATCACTACTCCAGCAGTAGATGAGATCGTTGAAGTAGGAACTAAGAAAGTAGTAGCTCCAGTTGTAACGACTAAGGAAGAGACGAAAACAGAAGAAGTTGCCTTCCAAACTAAGGAAGTCACAAATCCTGAACTTCCAGAAGGAACTCGTGTAGTGAAAACAGCTGGTAAGAAGGGTGTTCGCACTATCGTTTACACAGTTACTTACACAGACGGAAAAGAAACAGGTCGTGAGGTGAAATCCAACACAATCACCACTCCAGCAGTAGACGAAGTTGTCGAAGTAGGAACTAAGAAAGTAGTAGCTCCAGTAGTTACAACGAAGGAAGAAACAAAGACAGAAGAAGTTGCCTTCCAAACTAAGGAAGTCACAAATTCTGAACTTCCAGAAGGAACTCGTGTAGTGAAAACAGCTGGTAAAAATGGTGTTCGCACTATCGTTTACACAGTCACTTACACAGACGGCGTTGAAACAGGTCGTGTTGAGAAATCCAACACAATCACCACTCCAGCAGTAGATGAGATCGTTGAAGTAGGAACTAAGAAAGTAGTAGCTCCAGTAGTTACAACGAAGGAAGAAACAAAGACAGAAGAAGTTGCCTTCCAAACTAAGGAAGTCACAAATTCTGAACTTCCAGAAGGAACTCGTGTAGTAAAAGCTGCTGGTAAGAAGGGTGTTCGCACCATCGTTTACACAGTCACTTACACAGACGGAGTAGAAACAGGTCGTGTTGAGAAATCCAACACAATCACCACTCCAGCAGTAGATGAGATCGTTGAAGTAGGAACTAAGAAAGTAGTAGCTCCAGTAGTTACAACGAAGGAAGAAACGAAAACAGAAGAAGTTGCCTTCCAAACTAATGAAGTCACAAATTCTGAACTTCCAGAAGGAAGTCGTGTAGTAAAAGCTGCTGGTAAGAAGGGTGTTCGCACCATCGTTTACACAGTTACCTACACAGACGGAGTAGAAACAGGTCGTGTTGAGAAATCCAAGACAATCACCACTCCAGCAGTAGATGAGATCGTTGAAGTAGGAACTAAGAAAGTAGCATCTACAACAACAGGAAATCAAGCTGAAAGCAACAAGAAAGAAGAAACTGCAAGTCAAGATAAGAAAGCTCTACCAAACACAGGTTCAGCAGTATCTAGTCTTCTTTCAATGATTGGTTTATTTATCGCCGGTTTAGTAGGCTTTGTCGTTCGTAAGAAGGACTAAGCCATTCTTAGTAAATAAGAAATTGAATTCTTAATTCCTGAGTCTAAGAAGAGAGAACGAGAAATCGTTCTCTCTTTTTCTTGCATTTTATATCGAACTGTGATATAGTTTATATAACGAAGTGCGATATATCGAATTAAATAGGAGGTGTGGTTAAATGGAATTGACGGATAAGATTCGTCGAGTTTATCTTCCGATGACAGAAACGGGTTTTTATATCTTGTTTTGTCTACAGAAGGAGAACCATGGATATGGTATCACACAAAAGGTCAAGGAGATGACAGATTCGCAAGTTTCGATTAGTCCCGGAACTATGTATGGGACCTTGTCAAAGATGGAAAAGGATGGCTTGATTTCCTTTGTCCGAGAAGAGGAGAAACGGAAAATCTATCAGATTACAGACTTGGGACGAAAAGTTTTGGAGATAGAATTGAAACGTATTGAACGGCTCTATAGAAATAGTCGGGAGGAAGGATGATGGAAAAGAAAAATGTTTATCGAATTTTTACAATTGCGGATTATGAGAGGGAGGCTCTATACTTTAGAGAAATGCATGCCAAGGGCTGGAAGCTTAGGAAAGTAAGCTATTCTATCTTATTGTCTGTAATTAAGTATACCTTTGAAAAGTGTCAGCCGGAACAAGTATCTTATCAGTTGGATTTTTACCCGATGGAAAAATCAGATAGATCCTCCTACTTACAACTATTTAAAGATTGTGGTTGGGAGCATATTACAGACTTTAATAGTTTTTCCTATTTTAGAAAAGCACATTCTGAAATTGAATCAAATGCAGAATTTGAAATCTATAATGACGCTGCTGGGAAGTTGAATATGGTTCATCGGATTTTAAGACTGCGGTTGCTTCCTATTTTGTTTTTCTTTTCAATGTTGATTCCGTTGTTCTTAAAGTTGCTCAGTGAAAGAGACGTTTTTAGAGGGCTAGTGTTTTTGCTTACTATCATAGATTGTGTTTTATTGTTGGCTCTTGTGGTTCAGATTTCTTATATTTTTTGGAGATTGTTTTAAAAATGGAAAGAATTATCTGATAAATGAAGCAATACTTGTTTTCTAATCTGGAGGTAAAACAATGAATAGTGAAGTACAATTTCGGATTTTTACAATAGTTGATTTGGACAAGGAAGAAGAATATTTGCATGAGATGCACTTGAAAGGCTGGAGATATAGAACTAGTCGTTTTGGTTTTTTCTATTTTGACCAATGCCAACCGGACGATGTCATCTACCGTATCTATAATTCTAGATTTCTTAAAAAGTATAAGCATGAACTACAAGATTTTAGAGATAACGGTTGGGAATTGATAGAAACAGGTTTTTGTTCAATTCTTCGTAAACCAACTTCTGATATACTTTCAGAGGAGAAAGTCTATATGAGTAAGGGTCTCGGATGGGAAGTTATGCGGTCTAGACTTCGTTCCTGTATATCCACCTTTTCAGGTGGTCTTGTTGTTTGCATGAGTTTGTATCGAGAAAACTTGTCTCAGTCTTTCTTTATTATTTTCGTTTTATATGCTTGTTTAATTTCTTATCTAATCTATGGTTTTTTCAGGCTTAAAAGGAAATACCAAGTAGATGAGAAGTAAGATTCTAGGTCTTTAGACTGATTTTTAGCACTCTTGGCAAAAGAGTGCTAATTTTTTGAGTTTTTGTCTTGACATTCTCTTCTAAGGGTGTATAATAGAATCATGAGTTAGCACTTAGATGTGTTGAGTGCTAATTGATCTGACAGAGAGGAGTGATGAGATGGTTACAGAGCGTCAGCAGGATATTTTAAATCTGATTATTGACATCTTTACCAAAACGCACGAACCTGTCGGATCCAAAGCTTTACAAGAGTCTATCAGCTCTAGCAGTGCAACCATTCGTAATGATATGGCGGCTCTAGAAAAGCAAGGTTTGCTTGAGAAAGCTCATACTTCAAGTGGTCGGATGCCAAGTGTCGCGGGGTTTCAGTACTATGTGAAACACTCACTGGATTTTGACAGACTGGCTGAAAATGAGGTATACGAGATTGTCAAAGCCTTTGATCAGGAATTCTTCAAACTGGAGGATATTCTGCAAGAGGCTGCTAATTTACTAACAGACTTGAGTGGCTGTACGGTAGTGGCTCTAGATGTTGAACCAAGTAGACAGCGCCTGACGGCTTTCGATATTGTCGTTCTAGGACAACATACTGCTCTTGCAGTTTTCACCCTAGACGAGTCTCGAACGGTTACTAGTCAGTTTCTGATCCCAAGGAACTTTTTGCAGGAGGATTTGCTGAAACTGAAGAGCATCATTCAGGAACGTTTCTTAGGACACACTGTTCTAGATATTCACTACAAGATTCGGACGGAGATTCCGCAGATTATCCAGCGTTACTTCACAACAACGGACAATGTTATCGATCTCTTTGAACACATCTTTAAGAAAATGTTCAACGAAAACATTGTGGTGGCGGGCAAGGTCAATCTCTTGAATTTTGCCAATCTAGCAGCCTATCAGTTCTTTGACCAACCACAGAAGGTGGCCTTGGAAATTCGTGAAGGTCTGCATGAAGATCAGATGCAAAATGTCCGTGTTGCAGATAGTCAAGAGTCCTGTCTAGCTGATCTAGCTGTGATTAGTAGCAAGTTTCTTATTCCTTATCGGGGAGTTGGAATTCTAGCCATTATCGGTCCGGTCAATCTGGATTACCAGCAATTGGTCAATCAGCTCAATGTTGTCAATCGAGTCCTAACTATGAAACTCACAGATTTCTACCGCTATTTGAGTAGTAATCACTATGAGGTGAGTTGAACATGAAATTACACAAATTCCTAAAAAGGAGGCGAAAAATGTCTGAGGAAATAAAAAACGAAGAAGTAAAAGAAGAGGAAGTTGTTGAAACAACTGAAGAAACAACTCCTGAGAAATCTGAGTTGGACTTGGCAAATGAACGTGCAGATGAGTTCGAAAATAAATACCTTCGCGCTCATGCAGAAATGCAAAATATTCAACGCCGTGCCAATGAAGAACGTCAAAACTTGCAACGCTATCGTAGTCAAGACTTGGCAAAAGCAATCTTACCATCGCTCGACAACCTAGAACGTGCACTCGCCGTTGAAGGTTTGACAGATGATGTGAAGAAGGGCTTGGAAATGGTGCAAGAAAGTTTGATTCACGCTTTGAAAGAAGAGGGGATCGAAGAAATCACAGCTGATGGTGAATTTGACCATAACTACCACATGGCAATCCAAACTCTCCCAGCAGACGATGAACACCCAGCAGATACCATCGCCCAAGTATTCCAAAAAGGCTATAAACTCCATGACCGCATTCTAAGGCCAGCAATGGTAGTTGTTTACAGCTAAGCTAGAAAGCTTAAAAAATTTGTCCGAAACGACAATAAACTATGAAGAAAGATAAGAGGCAAGCCGGAGGCTTGCAAGGAAGATATTTCCCACCGTGGTGAAAGTTTCAGTAGCTTTTGCTACTGAAACAGGGGATTTTTGAGACAATAGGCTCAAAAATAAGTGATGAAATCCCGAAGGGAGTTGCTCACGTCCCCACCACTTAAGGGAAATATCAAAAATAGAAAATTAACTAACAAGGAGAAAACACATGTCTAAAATTATCGGTATTGACTTAGGTACAACAAACTCAGCAGTTGCAGTTCTTGAAGGAACTGAATCAAAAATCATCGCAAACCCAGAAGGAAACCGCACAACTCCGTCTGTAGTGTCATTCAAAAACGGCGAAATCATCGTTGGTGATGCTGCAAAACGTCAAGCAGTCACAAACCCTGATACAGTAATCTCTATCAAATCTAAAATGGGAACTTCTGAAAAAGTTTCTGCAAACGGTAAAGAATACACTCCACAAGAAATCTCAGCTATGATCCTTCAATACTTGAAAGGTTACGCTGAAGATTACCTTGGTGAAAAGGTAACTAAAGCAGTTATCACAGTTCCAGCTTACTTTAATGATGCGCAACGTCAAGCAACAAAAGACGCTGGTAAAATCGCTGGTCTTGAAGTAGAACGTATCGTCAACGAACCAACTGCAGCAGCCCTTGCTTACGGTTTGGATAAGACTGACAAAGAAGAAAAAATCTTGGTATTTGACCTTGGTGGTGGTACATTCGACGTTTCTATCCTTGAATTGGGTGACGGTGTCTTCGACGTATTGTCAACTGCAGGGGACAACAAACTCGGTGGTGATGACTTTGACCAAAAAATCATTGACCACTTGGTAGCAGAATTCAAGAAAGAAAATGGTATTGACTTGTCTACTGACAAGATGGCAATGCAACGTTTGAAAGATGCCGCTGAAAAAGCGAAGAAAGACCTTTCTGGTGTAACTTCAACTCAAATTAGCTTGCCGTTTATCACTGCTGGTGAAGCTGGGCCTCTTCACTTGGAAATGACTTTGACTCGTGCCAAATTTGACGATTTGACTCGTGATCTTGTAGAACGTACAAAAACTCCAGTTCGTCAAGCCCTTTCAGATGCAGGCTTGAGCTTGTCAGAAATCGATGAAGTCATCCTTGTTGGTGGTTCAACTCGTATCCCAGCCGTTGTAGAAGCTGTTAAGGCTGAAACTGGTAAAGAACCAAACAAATCAGTAAACCCTGACGAAGTTGTTGCCATGGGTGCTGCCATCCAAGGTGGTGTGATCACTGGTGATGTTAAAGACGTTGTCCTTCTTGACGTAACGCCATTATCACTCGGTATCGAAACAATGGGTGGAGTATTTACAAAACTTATCGACCGTAACACAACAATCCCAACATCTAAATCACAAGTCTTCTCAACTGCAGCAGACAACCAACCAGCCGTTGATATCCACGTTCTTCAAGGTGAACGCCCAATGGCAGCAGATAACAAGACTCTTGGACGTTTCCAATTGACTGACATCCCAGCTGCACCTCGTGGTATCCCACAAATCGAAGTAACATTTGATATCGATAAAAACGGTATCGTATCTGTTAAGGCCAAAGACCTTGGAACTCAAAAAGAACAAACAATTGTCATCCAATCTAACTCAGGTTTGACTGACGAAGAAATCGACCGCATGATGAAAGATGCAGAAGCTAATGCTGAAGCAGATAAGAAACGTAAAGAAGAAGTTGACCTTCGTAACGAAGTAGACCAAGCGATCTTTGCGACTGAAAAGACCATCAAGGAAACTGAAGGCAAAGGCTTCGATGCAGAACGCGATGCTGCCCAAGCTGCCCTTGATGACCTTAAGAAAGCTCAAGAAGACAACAACTTGGACGAAATGAAAGCAAAACTTGAAGCATTGAACGAAAAAGCTCAAGGACTTGCTGTTAAACTTTACGAACAAGCTGCAGCAGCTCAACAAGCTCAAGCAGGAGCAGAAGGCGCACAAGCAACAGGAAACGCAGGCGATGACGTCGTAGACGGAGAGTTTACTGAAAAATAAGATGCAAAGCCCGTTAAAACCTCACAGTGAAAATAGGAAATCTAACGCAGAAACTTTAGTTTCTAGGAAGATTTGTCTTTTTCACCAAGAGGTTAGGGCGTGCTCGACTTAGCATTACTAGTTTGATTTTTAAAACTAGAACGTCGTAATGATAAGAAGAAATCCAGAGGTTGCAACCCAGCCTCTGTTTTTCGGTAAAATAGAGGATGTTGCGTATGAAAAAAGTACTTTGTATCATTTATCCTAATTTTTCTCTTTATGAGATAACCGCTTTAACAAGTACTTTAGCTCTGTCTTTTGGCATCACGATTGATTATGTCGCTTAAGATTATTCGATAGTTATATCTGAGGATGGTTTGCCCTGTCAACCGACGAAAACATTGGATCAAATCCGTATAGAAGATTATTCTTGTGTGATTTTGCCAGGAATGGTAAATATAGGTCCTGCTCTACAAGATGAGAAATTGATCTCGTTTTTGAGAAGTCTTGATGAGCAAGATATCCTAATTGCAGCCATTTCTTCAGCGCCACTTTTATTGGCGAAAGCAGGCTTGTTGAACGACACGAAATTTACAGGTGGAATTTGGCAAAACTTCTTTGACTATTTTGAATTTCTTTCACGTGAAAATTTCAAATCGAAAGTTCTTGTGCAAGATAAACAAATCATTACGGCTATCGGTTTTGCACATCAAGAGTTTGCAAGAAAAGTGATTCTCGGTTTAGGGTTGGCAGAGAATACGTACAACTATTTTAAAGAACAGAACGAGTATGCTGAAGAGGATTTGATATTTACTCTATCAGATGAAGAGTTTGATCAAGTGAAGCAGAGTATAGAAAACAGCCTCTAAAGATTTACATGAAAATTATAGAAAGGAACAAGGGTGTTCGTAACTGAACACGGGCTACGGACTGTGCCAAAAAGATAGTTTTTTCTAGGACGTAAGCGTCCGTCGTCAAAACTCCTATTTTGGCTGTGTCCGTTTGACGCCCTTTGTATCTTGAATTATGAACAATACTGAATTTTATGATCGTCTGGGGGTGTCAAAAAACGCTTCGGCAGACGAGATCAAAAAGGCTTATCGTAAGCTTTCGAAAAAATATCACCCAGATATCAACAAGGAGCCTGGCGCTGAGGAAAAATACAAGGAAGTTCAAGAAGCCTATGAGACTTTGAGTGACGACCAAAAACGTGCAGCCTACGACCAATATGGTGCTGCAGGTGCCAACGGTGGCTTTGGTGGTGCTGGTGGCTTTGGCGGATTTGACGGAGCAGGTGGCTTCGGTGGTTTTGAAGATATCTTCTCAAGTTTTTTCGGAGGAGGCGGAGCTTCGCGCAATCCAAACGCTCCTCGTCAAGGGGATGACCTCCAGTATCGTGTGAATTTGACTTTTGAAGAAGCCATCTTCGGAACGGAAAAAGAAGTTAAGTACAATCGTGAAGCTAGCTGTCGTACATGTAATGGCTCTGGTGCTAAGCCAGGAACAAGTCCAGTCACTTGTGGACGCTGTCATGGCGCTGGTGTTATTAACGTCGATACGCAGACTCCGCTTGGTATGATGCGTCGCCAAGTAACCTGTGATGTCTGTCATGGTCGTGGAAAAGAAATAAAAGATCCATGTACAACTTGTCACGGAACAGGTCATGAAAAACAAGCTCATAGCGTACATGTGAAGATTCCTGCTGGTGTGGAAACAGGCCAACAAATCCGTCTCGCTGGTCAAGGCGAAGCAGGCTTTAACGGAGGACCTTATGGTGACTTGTACGTGGTGGTTTCAGTTGAAGCCAGTGATAAGTTTGAACGTGAAGGAACAACTATCTTCTACAATCTGAACCTCAACTTTGTCCAAGCAGCCCTTGGTGATACTGTAGAAATTCCAACCGTGCATGGTGATGTTGAATTGGTCATTCCAGAGGGAACTCAGACTGGCAAGAAATTCCGTCTACGTGGCAAGGGAGCACCGAGCCTTCGTGGTGGTGCCGTTGGTGACCAATATGTTACAGTTAATGTCGTGACTCCGACAGGTTTGAACGAACGCCAAAAAGCAGCGCTTAAAGAATTCGCAGCTGCGGGTGACTTGAAAGTCAATCCAAAGAAAAAAGGCTTCTTTGACCATATTAAAGATGCCTTTGAAGGAGAATAAAGTAAAAAGAGCCGATTGGCTCTTTTTTGTGTTATCATTGAACATTTAGCGTCGAAAAATCATTTTCCAGATAGTCTACTATTTATACTTTTGAATGAGCAAGCCAGCTGCATCCATATCTTGGATGAGCTGCTTGAGTTCCGCTTCCTTGCCAGGCTTCACAGTGACAGTATCAATATGCTTGATTGCCGAATTATCCTGAATATCCACTAAAGTCAAAGCTTTTTCATAGAATGCAATTCCCTTTTTAAGACTTTCCTGATCATCCCAAAAGAGAATTGAGTAATTAGGGTTAAATGTCTTCCCGATTTCTTGGAGATACTTCTTGCTCTCCTCCTCTAAAAACTGAAATAAACCGTGATTGAACAAGTTGTCTCCCACCTTATAGTAGGAAATATCTCCTGTCTGTAGGACATAGACTTCGAGTCGGTTTTTGGTGAGTTTTGGACTTTCTTTTAGGACGGGGTGGCTATTGACAACCTCATCTGAGAAAGTAACATAAAAATTTAAGCCTCCACCCTCGTATTGATAGTGTCCATCTGATTCGACTTTCTCGGGAGGGAGATCAAGGGAGATAAAGATTTGTTTTAAGGTTTCATTCCCCTCACGGATGTCACTCGGTGAAGCCTTGAAAAGATTCATCAGTACTAGAAATGCCAGGACTGCAAGAAGGCTAAGGCAGCCACAAGGGATCGCGATGACCTTCGCTAGAACTTTTAAAGACTGTTTCATTTTCATTCCCTCCCTTTTCTGTTCGAATCTAGTAACCCAAAATGGATTTAAGGAAAGTTGGAGGCTTTCTTATTTTTGTTTTTCTTCTTGGAGGACCGCCATTCTAGTCTGGAAATCCTTTTCCAAGACTTTGAATTTATAGGTTAAATCTTTTTGGTATTCCTTGATAAGGGATTTTTGTTGGTCGATGATTTGTAGGCTGTTTTGGATGATATCCAAATCATCCTTGATAGCTTCGACGCGGTCAGTTGTATCTAGCACTTCATCCTGAATGGCTTGGCGATTTTTCACGACAAAATAACTTCCAGCTGCAGCTCCTGCAAATAGCAATAGATTGGATAGTTTCATGGCAACTCCTTAAGCATTTTTAATGGTTTCAGCGACTTGGGCGAGTTTGTCAAAGTCTGGTTCGTGGGCGATAAAGTCAATCTTAAGGTCATCTTCTGCACTGTAGCGAGGTACGAGGTGCACGTGTGTATGAAAGACCGTTTGACCCGCGACTTCCTCGCAGTTGGCGATGATATTCATGCCGACAGCTTTGGTAGCCTTCATAACTTTTTGAGCTACTAGTGGCACTTGGGCAAAGAGTTGGCTGGCACTTGCTGCATCCATCTCCAAAAGATTGCGATAATGTTCTTTTGGTACGACTAACGTGTGTCCAGGCGTTACTTGAGAGATATCAAGAAAGGCAAGAACCTGCTCATCCTCGTATACTTTTGAAGCAGGAATCTCCCCTGCGATGATCTTACAAAAAATGCAATCTGACATAAAATCCACCTCTACTGTATTGAATTTTGATATAATATAGCTACATTATACCAGATTCGGAGAAAATATGTTAGAAATTAAAAACCTGACAGGAGGCTATGTTCACGTTCCTGTCTTGAAAGATGTGTCCTTTACAGTTGAAAGTGGGCAGTTGGTCGGTTTGATTGGGCTCAACGGTGCTGGGAAATCAACGACAATCAATGAGATTATTGGTCTGTTGACACCTTACAGTGGAGAAATCAAGATTAATGGTCTCACCCTGCGAGAAGATGCGACCAGCTATCGCAAGCAGATTGGCTACATCCCAGAAACGCCTAGCTTGTATGAGGAATTGACCCTCAGAGAGCATATCGAAACGGTTGCTATGGCTTATGGTATCGATCAGAAAGTGGCTTTTGAGCGTGTAGAACCTTTGTTAAAAATGTTTCGTCTGGATCAAAAATTAGACTGGTTTCCTGTCCATTTCTCCAAAGGGATGAAGCAAAAGGTCATGATTATCTGTGCTTTTGTGGTAGATCCTAGCCTCTTTATCGTGGATGAGCCTTTTCTTGGTCTCGATCCGCTGGCGATTGCCGACTTGATTCAGCTTTTGGAAGTGGAAAAGCAAAAAGGCAAGTCCATCCTCATGAGTACCCACGTGCTGGACTCTGCGGAAAAGATGTGTGACGCCTTTGTTATCCTCCACAAGGGAGAGGTGCGGGCTCAGGGGAACCTCCAGCAACTCCGCGAAGCCTTTGATATGCCTGAGGCTAGTTTGAATGATATTTACTTGGCTCTGACCAAAGAGGAGGAGCGATGAAAGACTTGTTTTTAAAGAGAAAGCAGGCTTTTCGTAAGGAGTGTGTCGGTTATCTGCGTTATGTTCTCAATGACCACTTTGTCTTGTTCCTGCTGGTTCTCATCGGTTTTCTAGCCTACCAGTACAGTCAACTCTTGCAAGATTTTCCTGAAAATCATTGGCTCATCCTCTTGTTTTTGGGAATTGTATCTGCCTTGCTTTTGGCTTGGGGAGGAATCGCGACCTACATGGAAGCACCTGACAAGCTCTTTCTCTTAGTAGCTGAAGAGGAGGTCAAGTCATACATCCAAGGGCAGACGGTGCGTTCACTGGTTTTCTGGACATTTGTTCAAACCCTCTTTTTACTCCTGTTTGCACCCTTGTTTTTAGCCATGGGCTATGGCTTACCAGTCTTTCTCGTCTACGTGCTTTTACTGGGAGCAGCGAAGTACCTCCTCTTTCGCCAAAAAGCCAGCAAATTTTTCACTGAAACTGGACTGGACTGGGACTACGTTATCGCCCAAGAAAGCAAGCGCAAGCAAGTCTTGCTTCGTTTCTTTGCCCTCTTTACTCAGGTCAAGGGCGTTTCAAACAGCGTCAAGCGTCGCGCTTATCTGGATTTCCTCCTAAAGACTGTTCAAAAGGTGCCAGGGAAGATCTGGCAAAACCTCTATCTTCGTTCTTATCTGCGGAATGGAGACCTCTTTTCCCTCAGTCTCCGCCTCTTGCTCCTATCCTTGTTAGCTGTGATCTTTATCGAGCAAGCTTGGATTGCGACAGCAGTGGTGGTTCTCTTTAACTACCTCTTACTCTTCCAGTTGCTTGCCCTCTATCACGCCTTTGACTACCAGTATTTGACCCAACTCTTTCCACTAGAAAAAGGGGAGAAAGAAAAGGGATTGAAACAGATTGTAGTCGGTGTGGGCATTGTAGTTCTTTTGTTAGAATTGCTGGTCGGAGCAGTGGTTTTTCAAGAGAAAATAGCCTTGTTGGCTCTTGTAGGGGCTAGTCTCTTCCTACAATTGTTTTATTTACCTTACCAACTAAAAAGATTGGTTGACGAATAGACCAAAAACTAGTAGAATAGTAAGGAAACTTTATACGGAGGAAAGAAATGGACTTGGGTGATAATGAGCTAACGCTGACCCCTATCCCTGGGAAGAGCGGCAAGGCTTATATGGGAAGCTACCCTGATGGGAAGCGCGTCTTTGTAAAAATGAACACCTCTCCAATCCTACCTGGCCTAGCCAGAGAACAAATCGCTCCTCAATTACTATGGACTCGTCGTTTAGCGGATGGTCGTGATATGTGTGCCCAAGAATGGTTGACGGGCAAAATCTTGACCCCTTACGACATGAATCGCAAGCAGATTATCAATATCCTGAACCGTCTCCATCGCTCGCGTCCTTTGATGAAGCAGTTGAGCCGTTTGGGGTATACCATGGAAACGCCAGTTGATTTGCTACGTTCTTGGCAACAAGAAGTACCAGAAATCTTGCAACAGAATCACTACTTGAACAGTGTGATTGCTGAACTAGGTAAGACGGTTCCAGGCTTTAGGGAAGATCATGCAACGATTGTGCATGGAGACCTTCGCCATAGTAATTGGATTGAGACAGAGAGTGGACTCGTTTATCTAGTGGATTGGGATTCGGTTCGTCTGACGGATCGTATGTTTGATGTGGCGCATTTGCTATGCCACTACATTCCGGATCATCAGTGGCGTCAATGGTTGAGAGACTACGGCTATAAGTACAATCAGACAGTGTTGGATAAATTGTATTGGTATGGTCAGTATTCTTACTTGAACCAGATTGCCAAATACTGTGAAAATCAAGATTTAGACAATGTAAACCGGGAGATTTATGCCTTGCGTGTCTTCCGTGATAAGTATGGAAAGAAGAGATGAGAGTTAGAAATCGTAAAGGGGCGACAGAATTACTAGAGGCTAATCCCCAGTATGTGGTCCTCAATCCCTTGGAAGCCAAAGGGAAATGGCGAGACTTGTTTGGAAATGGTCATCCTATTCATGTTGAAGTTGGGAGTGGCAAAGGGGCCTTCGTATCAGGAATGGCCAAACAAAACCCTGACATCAACTATATCGGGATTGATATCCAAAAGTCGGTATTGAGTTATGCCTTGGATAAGGTATTAGAAGTTGGAGTGCCTAATATCAAGTTGTTGTGGGTAGATGGTTCGGATTTGACAGACTACTTTGAAGACGGTGAGATTGATCGCCTCTACCTAAACTTTTCAGATCCCTGGCCTAAAAAACGCCATGAAAAACGTCGTTTGACTTACAAGAGTTTCTTGGATACCTTTAAGCGCATCTTGCCTGAGAATGGGGAAATCCATTTTAAGACAGACAATCGTGGCTTGTTTGAGTACAGCTTGGTGAGTTTTTCTCAGTATGGAATGAAGCTCAATGGGGTTTGGTTAGACTTACATGCCAGTGATTTTGAAGGCAATGTCATGACGGAATATGAGCAAAAATTCTCCAACAAGGGTCAAGTGATCTACCGTGTTGAGGCAGAATTTTAAAAAAATAGCTTGAAAACTAGTCGTTTGAGTGCTTATGCTTTACATAAATTGACAAACGTGCTATACTGATAGTAAGAATATAAGAAAGAGAGGCGGGGAAATATCTTCGCCTCTTGCTTATGAGGAGGTGGACGCAATCGCAACAATCGTAGAATTAGTCAGAGAAGTTGTAGAACCTGTCATCCAAGCACCTTTCGAACTCGTGGATATCGAGTATGGAAAGATTGGCAGTGACATGATTCTCAGTATTTTTGTAGATAAACCTGAAGGAATTACCTTGAACGACACGGCAGACCTGACAGAAATTATCAGTCCTGTCCTAGACACCATCAAGCCCGATCCCTTCCCGGAACAATATTTCCTAGAAATTACCAGTCCAGGCTTGGAGCGTCCCTTGAAAACCAAGGATGCCGTCGCTGGAGCAGTTGGGAAATACATCCATGTCGGGCTCTACCAAGCCATTGATAAACAAAAAGTCTTTGAAGGAACCTTGCTATCCTTTGAAGAGGACGAGTTGACCATGGAATATATGGACAAGACGCGCAAGAAAACTGTCCAAATTCCATACAGTTTAGTATCAAAAGCACGTTTAGCAGTTAAATTATAGAAAAAGAAAGGATAGCTTTTGAGGATTCAAAAGTGAAGAGAACATGAGTAAAGAAATGCTAGAGGCCTTCCGCATTTTGGAAGAAGACAAGGGAATCAAAAAAGAAGACATCATCGACGCAGTAGTAGAGTCGCTTCGTTCCGCTTATCGCAGACGCTATGGTCAATCAGACAGCGTAGCCATCGACTTCAATGAAAAGACTGGTGACTTTACTGTCTATACTGTTCGTGAAGTGGTTGACGAAGTATTTGATAGCCGTTTGGAAATCAGCTTGAAAGATGCTCTTGCCATCAATTCAGCCTATGAGCTTGGTGACAAGATTAAGTTTGAAGAAGCACCAGCTGAGTTTGGTCGTGTAGCAGCCCAATCTGCCAAACAAACCATCATGGAAAAAATGCGCAAGCAAACACGTGCCATCACCTACAATACTTATAAAGAACATGAACAAGAGATCATGTCTGGTACAGTAGAAAGATTTGATAACCGCTTTATTTACGTCAACCTTGGCAGCATCGAAGCCCAATTGTCCAAACAAGACCAAATCCCTGGAGAAGTCTTTGCTTCCCATGATCGTATCGAAGTCTACGTTTATAAGGTTGAAGACAACCCTCGTGGTGTCAACGTCTTTGTCAGTCGTAGCCATCCAGAAATGATCAAACGCTTGATGGAGCAAGAAATTCCAGAAGTTTACGATGGAACTGTCGAAATCATGAGCGTAGCCCGCGAAGCTGGTGACCGTACTAAGGTTGCTGTTCGTAGCCACAATCCAAACGTGGACGCTATCGGGACAATCGTTGGACGTGGTGGTGCTAATATCAAGAAAATCACTAGCAAATTCCATCCAGCTCGTTACGATGCCAAGAGCGACCGCATGATTCCTGTCGAAGAAAACATCGATGTTATCGAGTGGGTAGCAGATCCAGCTGAGTTTATCTACAATGCCATCGCACCGGCAGAGGTTGACCAAGTTATCTTTGATGAAAATGACAGCAAACGTGCCTTGGTCGTTGTACCTGATAACAAGCTTTCTCTTGCCATCGGTCGTCGTGGACAAAACGTTCGCTTGGCAGCTCATTTGACAGGTTACCGTATCGATATCAAGTCTGCCAGCGAATTTGAAGCCATGGCAGAAGCAGGCCAAGTCGATTACGCAGCTGCGGATGAATTGATCGAAGAATAAAAGCTGCTAGAGGAGGGAAAGATGAAAACAAGAAAAATCCCTTTGCGCAAGTCTGTTATATCCAACGAAGTGATTGATAAGCGTGATTTACTCCGCATTGTCAAGAACAAAGAAGGACAGGTCTTTATCGATCCGACAGGCAAGGCCAATGGTCGAGGCGCTTATATCAAGCTAGACAATGCAGAAGCCCTAGAGGCAAAAAAGAAGAAAGTCTTTAACCGCAGCTTTAACATAGAAGTGGAAGAAAGCTTTTATGACGAGTTGATCGCTTATGTGGATCACAAGGTAAAAAGAAGAGAGTTAGGACTTGAATAAGCAAAAGATAAGCAATCTCTTGGGGCTTGCTCAGCGAGCAGGCCGGATTGTATCGGGTGAGGAATTGGTGGTCAAGGCCATCCAAGACCAGAAAGCCAAGCTAGTCTTTCTAGCCCATGATGCTGCTCCCAATCTGACCAAGAAGATTCAAGATAAAAGTGACTATTATCAAGTAGAAGTTATAACCGTGTTTTCAACACTGGAATTAAGCATAGCAGTCGGGAAACCGAGGAAGGTTTTGGCTGTGACAGATGCTGGATTTACAAAGAAAATGAGGTCTCTTATGGAATAGAAGAGGAGGACATGATTTGTCTAAGAAAAGATTGTACGAAATCGCAAAAGAACTTGGAAAAGAAAGTAAAGAAGTTGTAGCGCGTGCAAAAGAGTTAGGTTTGGATGTGAAAAGCCACTCATCGAGCGTGGAAGCTGCTGCTGCTGAGCAAATCGCAGCGAGCTTTAAGCCTGCACCTGCTCCTAAGGCAGAAGTAAAACCTGCGACACCAAAAGCAAGTGTAGAAAAGAAGGTGGAAAAGCCTGCATCAGCTAAACCAGCCGTTGCTAAGGAAGAAAGTAAACCAGCTACACCCGCAGCTCCTAAGGAAGAAAAAGTAGTGGCAGCGAGACCACAAAGTCGAAACTTCAAGGCGGAGCGTGAGGCGCGTGCCAAAGAGCAGGCAGAGCGACGCAAACGAAACAAGGGCAACAACCGTGACCAACAACAAAACGGCAACCGTCAGAAAAACGACGACCGTAATGGTGGTAAACCTGGTCAAGGGAACCGCGACAACCGCCGTTTTAACGACCAAGGGAAAAAATCACAAGGTCAAGGGAATCGTGGCAATAATCGCCGTCAGCAACAAGACTTCCAGCCAAAACCAGCTGGACCACGTGTTGACTTTAAAGCCCGTGCAGCAGCCCTAAAAGCAGAGCAAAATGCAGAGTACGCACGCTCAAGCGAGGAGCGCTTCAAACAATCGCAAGCTGCCAAAGAAGCCTTGGCTCAAGCTAATAAACGCAAGGAGCCAGAGGAAATCTTTGAAGAAGCTGCTAAGCTAGCTGAACAAACGCAGCCAGCCGTAACAGTAGCTCCTGTAGTTAAAGAAGCGCCAGTGGATACACGTCGTAAAAAACAAGCTCGACCAGACAAAGAACGTGACGATTATGATCACGAAGAAGATGGTCCTAGAAAACAACAAAAGAATCGAAGTAGTCAAAATCAAGTGAGAAATCAAAGAAATAGTAACTGGAATAACAATAAGAAGAACAAAAAAGGCAATAACAAGAACAATCGTAATCAGGCTCCAAAACCTGTTACAGAGCGCAAGTTCCATGAATTGCCAACAGAATTCGAATATACAGATGGTATGACTGTTGCGGAAATCGCAAAACGTATCAAACGTGAACCAGCTGAAATCGTTAAGAAGCTTTTCATGATGGGAATTATGGCCACACAAAACCAATCCTTGGATGGAGAAACCATTGAACTCCTCATGGTGGACTACGGTATCGAAGCCAAACAAAAGGTTGAAGTGGATAATGCCGACATCGAACGTTTCTTTGTCGAAGATGGCTATCTTAATGAAGATGAATTGGTTGAGCGTCCACCAGTTGTCACCATCATGGGACACGTTGACCATGGTAAGACAACCCTTTTGGATACCCTTCGTAATTCTCGTGTTGCGACGGGTGAAGCGGGTGGTATCACTCAGCATATCGGTGCCTACCAAATTGTGGAAAATGGCAAGAAGATTACCTTCCTTGATACACCAGGACACGCGGCCTTTACATCGATGCGTGCGCGTGGTGCATCTGTTACCGATATCACCATCTTGGTCGTAGCGGCAGACGACGGTGTTATGCCTCAGACTATTGAAGCCATCAACCACTCAAAAGCAGCCAACGTTCCAATCATCGTAGCCATCAACAAGATTGATAAACCAGGTGCCAACCCAGAACGTGTTATCGGTGAATTGGCAGAGCATGGTGTCATGTCAACAGCTTGGGGTGGAGATTCTGAGTTTGTAGAAATCTCCGCTAAATTCAACCAAAACATCGACGAACTCTTGGAAACAGTACTTCTTGTAGCTGAAATTCAAGAACTCAAAGCAGACCCAACAGTGCGTGCTATCGGTACTGTTATCGAAGCTCGCTTGGATAAAGGAAAAGGTGCGGTCGCAACCCTTCTTGTGCAACAAGGTACCTTGAATGTCCAAGACCCAATCGTTGTCGGGAATACCTTCGGTCGTGTCCGTGCTATGACCAATGACCTTGGTCGTCGTGTTAAGGTTGCTGGACCATCAACACCAGTATCTATCACAGGTTTGAACGAAGCACCAATGGCGGGTGACCACTTTGCCGTTTACGAAGATGAAAAATCTGCGCGTGCAGCAGGTGAAGAACGTGCGAAACGTGCTCTTATGAAGCAACGTCAAGTAACTCAACGTGTCAGCCTTGAAAACCTCTTTGATACGCTTAAAGCAGGCGAGCTCAAGTCTGTTAACGTCATCATCAAGGCCGACGTACAAGGTTCAGTTGAAGCCCTTTCTGCCTCGCTTCAAAAGATCGATGTAGAAGGTGTCAAAGTTACCATCGTTCACTCAGCGGTCGGTGCCATTAATGAATCTGATGTGACTCTTGCGGAAGCTTCAAATGCCTTTATCATCGGTTTCAACGTACGCCCTACACCACAAGCTCGTCAACAAGCAGAAGAAGATGATGTAGAAATCCGTCTCCACAGTATTATCTACAAGGTTATCGAAGAGATGGAAGAAGCCATGAAAGGAATGCTTGATCCAGAATTCGAAGAAAAAGTTATCGGTGAAGCAATCATCCGTGAAACCTTCAAGGTATCTAAAGTGGGAACCATCGGTGGATTCATGGTTACGAGTGGTAAAGTTACCCGTGACTCTAAAGTCCGTGTTATCCGTGACGGCGTCGTTATCTATGATGGTGAACTTGCAAGCTTGAAACACTATAAAGATGACGTCAAAGAAGTTACGAACGGCCGTGAAGGTGGTCTCATGATTGACGGCTACAATGATATCAAGACTGATGATGTGATTGAGGCTTATGTCATGGAAGAAATCAAGAGATAATAGAGAAACGATAGCCAATTTGACTCGTCGTCAACAGCGCCTTGATGAACCATTAGTTCTATCTAAGGCTTGTTTCCTAGATTCAAATGGCTATAGTTCCTCTATCTAATGAAAATAGCTAGGTCTACTGGCCTAGCTTTTGGTTCAAAGTAGAGAAAGGAATATCATGGCAAATCATTTTCGTACGGATCGTGTGGGCATGGAAATCAAGCGTGAAGTCAATGAGATTTTGCAAAAGAAAGTCCGTGATCCGCGTGTTCAAGGTGTGACCATCACAGATGTTCAGATGCTGGGTGACTTGTCTGTTGCCAAGGTTTACTACACCATTTTGAGTAACCTGGCTTCGGATAACCAAAAGGCTCAAATTGGGCTTGAAAAAGCAACTGGTACTATTAAACGTGAACTTGGTCGCAATTTGAAATTGTATAAAATCCCAGATTTAACCTTCGTCAAGGATGAGTCCATTGAATATGGAAACAAAATTGACGAGATGCTACGCAATCTGGATAAGAATTAAGAAAGAGGGGCAACCCTCTTTTTTGGTGGAGAAATGGCAATAAAAAATACTGGAGAATCTCTCTAGAGTAAAAAATTGTTAAAAAGCTTTATAAAACTCAGCTTGTATGATAGTATAGAAATTGGAAAGAGTGAGATGAAATGATTTCTTATCAATAACTAGCTAGTCTGGTATAGCAATCAGCTAGAAACTGCAGTTAGACGAGGGAAGGTAATATGGGATTCATTAAAATTCTGACCAAGACTTATGGGAATTACTTTTTCGTGATGCAAAGCGTCAAAGTCCTGAAGAACATGAAAAAAGATGACGATGCTCTAGTAGGTTTCGGGAAAGTACTGCTTGCTGACAAGCTGATGGATGTAGCCCAGTGGCTCGCAAAACCAGATGATAAGGAATAACTTGAAATGAAAGAAACTAGCAGGAACTCCGCTGCTAGTTTTTTAATCTCTTCCCATATGGTATAATATAAGCAGTAAAATCATTTTATACTCTTCGAAAATCAAATTCAAACCACGTCAGCTTCACCTTGCCGTACTTAAGTACAGCCTGCGGCTAGCTTCCTAGTTTGCTCTTTGATTTTCATTGAGTATTAGAACATACATGGAGGTCGTCATGGATAATATCATCGATGTGTCAATTCCCGTTGCAGAAGTGGTGGACAAGCATCCAGAAGTCTTAGAAATTCTAGTGGAGCTGGGTTTTAAACCACTAGCCAATCCCTTGATGCGCAATACAGTCGGTCGCAAGGTATCGCTTAAGCAGGGTTCTAAGCTTGAAGGAACTCCTATGGACAAGATTGTCCGCACACTGGAAGCGAATGGTTACGAAGTGATTGGATTAGACTAATGGCAGATGAACGGATTCATATCCTACGGGATATTTTGTTAGAATTGCACAATGGTGCCTCTCCTGAGTCAGTTCAGGAGCGTTTTGATGCGACCTTTACAGGTGTGTCAGCCATCGAGATTTCCCTCATGGAGCACGAGCTGATGAACTCAGACTCAGGTGTCACCTTTGAAGATGTCATGGAACTCTGTGATGTTCATGCCAATCTTTTTAAAAACGCAGTAAAGGGCGTTGAAGTGGAAGATACCGAGCATCCTGGTCATCCAGTTCGCGTCTTCAAGGATGAAAATCTGGCTCTCCGTGCAGCTTTGATTCGCATTCGGAGGTTGTTAGATACCTATGAGTCTATGGAAGATGAGGAAATGCTGGCAGAGATGCGTAAGGGTTTGGTCCGTCAAATGGGGCTGTTGGGGCAATTTGACATTCACTACCAGCGCAAGGAAGAGCTCTTCTTTCCAATCATGGAGCGCTATGGTCACGATTCACCTCCAAAAGTTATGTGGGGAGTGGATGATCAGATCAGAGAACTCTTTCGGACAGCTCTAGCGACGGTTAAGGCACTACCAGAAGTGTCGATTAACACTGTAAAAGAAGATTTCGAAGCTTTTGCGACAGAGTTTGAAAGTATGATTTTCAAGGAAGAGTCCATCCTTCTCATGATTCTCCTTGAGTCCTTTAGTCAGGATGACTGGCTTCAGATTGCGGAGGAGAGCGATGCTTACGGCTATGCCATCATCCGTCCGTCTGAGAAATGGGTTCCGGAGCGACAGAGCTTTGTTGAGGAAAAGAGTGCAGAGGAGCCCGTGCAGTTAGACACGGCAGAAGGTCAAGTTCAGCAAGTTATCGATACACCAGAAGGCCAGTTCACCATTACCTTTACCCCTAAGGAAAAGGAAGCAGTGCTGGACCGTCATAGTCAACAGGCTTTTGGCAATGGCTATCTCTCCGTCGAGCAGGCTAACCTCATCCTCAATCACCTCCCCATGGAGATTACCTTTGTCAATAAAGACGATATTTTCCAGTATTACAATGACAATGCGCCAGCTGATGAGATGATTTTCAAACGGACACCGTCCCAAGTCGGGCGCAATGTTGAACTCTGTCATCCGCCTAAGTACCTAGAAAAGGTGAAGGCCGTTATGAAAGGTCTTCGTGAAGGGGTCAAGGACAAGTATGAAATGTGGTTCAAGTCTGAGTCGCGAGGCAAATTTGTCCACATCACATACGCTGCAGTACACGATGAGAACGGGGAATTTCAAGGCGTGCTAGAGTATGTTCAGGACATTCAGCCCTATCGTGAGATTGATACGGACTACTTCCGTGGATTAGAATAAGGAGAATCAATGAGTTACGAACAGGAATTTATGAAGGAATTTGAAGCCTGGGTCAATACCCAGATCATGATCAACGACATGGCGCACAAGGAAAGTCAAAAAGTCTACGAAGAAGACCAAGACGAACGTGCCAAAGATGCTATGATTCGCTACGAAAGTCGCTTGGATGCCTACCAGTTCTTGCTGGGTAAGTTTGAAAATTTCAAAGCAGGCAAGGGATTCCATGATTTGCCAGAAGGATTGTTTGGCGAGAGAAACTACTAATCGTTACAAATCAAAAAGTGCGTATGAACGCACTTTTTCTGTTTATACGTGATGTGTGTGTTTGGTGATCCATTGTTCCATTTTGATATGCAACCAGAATGAATAGATGGCCAAGGTGATGATGGTGAGCAAGAACCACTTGATCCAGTTCCCGAATAATTGAGAACCTGTTCCGTCAAAATAAAGGCGACGTCCATCGATGACAGTGTGCTTAACCTTCCAGTTTTGCATCATACAAACTGCCCAAGGTGTAGCGATTCCGGCAGTAAATACCATGATAAGCATGGCTAGGATAGCATGTCCAACGTAGCTCAAAAGACCACCGTCAAAGTAACTTTCGTTATTCATATTGTTCTCCTTATCAGCTTTTTACGTGAATCAGTCTTGCACATTACTGCATATTTTATCAAGAAGTCGAATCATTGTTAAATTAGATTGAAAGAGAAAACGGCTAGATTTTTAAGGGGAATCTTATTTCCTTTCTTGATTTTTCGTCGAAATATTGATAAAATATCTTTATTAAATCCTTGTCAGAGCAGGGATTTTTTATTGAAAGGATTTTATCATGTCAAAGAAACTCCAACGGAAAAAACAATTGCGAAACAGCCTTCGCCGTTCAGGTGCATTTTCAACTACAGTGACTAAGGTTGTAGAAGAAACAAAAAAAGTTGTGAAGCATGCAGAAAAATCTGCTAGCGAAGCAGGAAAAGTTGTCTCTAAAAAAGTGGAACAAGCAGTAGAAGCAACTAAAGAACAAGCTCAAAAAGTTACAAGCTCTGTAGAAGAATTCGCAGCCAACCTAGGTGGACTTTCAGTCGACCGTGCCAAGACTTTCTATGATGAAGGGATCAAGTCGGCTGCTGACTTTAAAAACTGGACTGAAAAAGAACTCCTTGCTTTGAAAGGGATTGGCCCAGCTACCATCAAGAAATTGAAAGAAAACGGCATCAAGTTCAAGTAATTTTTCTTGCCTCTTGCTTTTCCGTCAAAAACTTGTTAAAATAAAGCCATTAGAGGTGTTTTGAGTTCCACATTTTACAGAAAGTGGCGGTGCTGAGAAGTCCACAAATGTGTCAAAACTGGTTGCTGATGGATGAAAAATAAAATAATATTGTCTTTTTATTATGAAGACGAGAGTTGCGGGCTCTGCCCGAAATTGGGTGGTACCGCGGATAAACACATTCGTCCCTGTCATGGATATGGCAGGGCTTTTCTTTTGCGTCTTAGTCAAAGGAGGTTTTCATGAAGCAATCCTTTAAAACCAGTAAGCTCTACTATGGTTTTCCTATCTTTATTTTAGGGTATCAGGATCAGAACTTTGGTCACAATATTACGACCTGCAGTTCCTCTTATAGCCTAGGAGATTGGCTATATCTTACATCCAGACTATTGGGGTCTAGGTTATGTTCCAGAAGCAGCGCGTGCCTTGATTGACCTAGCTTTTAAAAAAATGAATCTACATAAAATTGAATTGTCTTGCTTTGGATATAACTTTCAAAGTCAACGAGTCGCAGAGAAACTTGGCTTCACCCTCGAAGCTCGCATCCGGGACCGCAAAGATGCCCAAGGCAATCGCTGTGATGATTTGAGATACGGCTTGCTTAGGAGTGAGTGGGAATGATTATCAAAAACTGTAATTTTAAATCTAATGTTAAGAAAATATTAAAATTTTTATCTAATATACTGGCTTGGGGGCCTGCCATTATTGTAATATCATCTTTGATATCAATATTTTTAATTCTACCTTTTACTTTGTTACCAATTAAGGAAGTAAAAATATTCAATGAGAAAAGTTTGCCATTTTTTATTTTAGAGTTTATAGTACTCGCTTTGATGAGTTACTATGGATATAGAATATACTCAAAAATTAAAAATAACAAGATAGCAGTATCCCTGTATTGTCTAGTTTTAATTCTTAGTATAGCGTTGGTATTTTATTATAGGTACAGGTTCGTTATACTATTACAACCAGCACTTCCTCTAGTATATGCAATTATTTTTGAAGAGAAATTATTCAAAATTAGGGACTTTTTTAGTACTAGTAAAGTTATGCTTGCATCTTTAAATATATTTGACGTTTGCTATATATTTGTGCTTCAATGGGTTCTACCTTTAGATATTTCACCAGAATGGTTGAGTTGGGGTATTGTATTATTTATTACAATTATCTGTCCTGCATTACGTACAGGCTTATTAAATTTTTATACTAAACAAAGTAAAAAACGGAAAAACGGAGATAAGACATATTTTTCCTCCTACGTCGTTATGTATATTATATCATTTGTTCAATTGTTTTTATATTTAACAACGACATTGAATTATTTGAAGTTACAAGATAAATCAATTGTAGACTTAGTTCCCGTAAATATGATGTTTGCAACTCTATTTATATATTTTTGGTTTGTATTAAAAACACAACTAGATAAGGGAGGGTATGATAAAAAGAATGAACTGCTTAGATGGGTTTTTGGTGTTCTATATGTGTTACTTATTTTTTTCTATGATCGAATAGAAGGAGGATTCCTTATCATCCTAACATGGTTACTTCCTGTTTTGATCTCAACGATTATAGGCAAATTACATTATCAATTTGCAACAGATAATTCCTCGCAACTTCCGATTCCGACTTTGAAAATGAAAAAACATATTTACTGGTTACATTTGATAAGTTTTCTTACACTTTTTTGTTTAAATTTATTCTCTGCATTGTTCACGGTACAAAAGATAAAGCTAGATGAAATTATTCCGGTAAATACAGCTAAGGTCAGTATAATCAATTTAATCAATCCCAGTAACAAAGAACTTGCTTCGGTATGGATGTCTAGTATTATAACT
Organism: Streptococcus halitosis; assembly: GCF_023147855.1. Classification (GTDB taxonomy): domain Bacteria; phylum Bacillota; class Bacilli; order Lactobacillales; family Streptococcaceae; genus Streptococcus; species Streptococcus halitosis_B. The sequence continues at coordinate 16,379 of NZ_JAHXOP010000007.1, read as the reverse complement.
TCGTTTATAATTGTATCCTTGTCTATTATTCTAGCAACGGCACTTAGTGTAGGGGTAGTTAAATTTCTAAAACTGAATTATTCAGATTCCGCTAAGGGATATTATGAGTATAGAAATAGTGGGTTCAGCGCCCTAATAAATCGTAGATATAAAAGAAATATTCGTAAAAGGAGAAAAAATAATGTCTAAAGAACTTTCACCTAAATACAATCCAGCTGAGGTTGAGGCTGGTCGTTACCAAAAATGGCTTGATGCAGATGTTTTCAAGCCTTCTGGCGATAAAAAGGCTAAGCCTTATTCAATCGTAATTCCACCACCAAACGTAACTGGGAAACTCCACCTTGGTCACGCTTGGGATACGACTCTGCAAGATATTATCATCCGTCAAAAACGCATGCAAGGTTTTGATACGCTTTGGCTTCCTGGTATGGACCATGCTGGGATTGCCACTCAAGCTAAAGTAGAAGCCCGTTTGGCTGAGGACGGCATCTCTCGTTATGACCTCGGTCGTGAGAAATTCCTAGATAAAGTCTGGGAATGGAAAGACGAATATGCCACTACTATCAAGGAACAATGGGGCAAGATGGGGCTCTCTGTAGACTACTCTCGCGAGCGTTTCACTCTTGACGAAGGTTTGTCAAAAGCTGTTCGCAAGGTCTTTGTGGACCTTTACAAGAAAGGCTGGATCTACCGTGGTGAGTTTATCATCAACTGGGATCCAGCAGCTCGCACAGCCCTTTCTGATATCGAGGTGATTCACAAGGACGTGGAAGGTGCCTTCTACCACATGAACTACATGCTGGAAGATGGCTCACGCGCCCTTGAAGTTGCCACAACTCGTCCTGAGACCATGTTTGGGGACGTAGCTGTTGCGGTCAATCCAGAAGACCCACGCTACAAGGACTTGATCGGTAAAAATGTTATCCTTCCAATCGCTAATAAATTGATTCCAATCGTTGGAGACGAACACGCAGATCCTGAGTTTGGTACTGGTGTCGTGAAAATCACTCCTGCCCACGATCCAAACGACTTCTTGGTTGGTCAACGCCATAACTTGCCACAAGTCAACGTTATGAACGATGATGGTACCATGAATGAATTGGCTGGTGAATTCAATGGCATGGACCGCTTTGAAGCTCGTAAGGCTGTTATCAAGAAGTTAGAAGAAATTGGTGCCCTTGTTAAGATTGAGAAGATGACCCACTCAGTTGGTCACTCAGAGCGTACAGGTGTAGTGGTTGAGCCACGCTTGTCTACTCAATGGTTCGTCAAGATGGACCAATTGGCTAAGAACGCTATTGCAAACCAAGACACAGAGGACAAGGTTGACTTCTACCCACCTCGTTTCAATGATACCTTCCTTCAATGGATGGAAAATGTCCACGACTGGGTAATCTCTCGTCAGCTCTGGTGGGGTCACCAAATCCCTGCTTGGTACAATGCTGAGGGTGAAATGTATGTCGGTGAAGAAGCTCCAGAAGGTGATGGTTGGACTCAGGACGAAGACGTCTTGGATACATGGTTCAGCTCTGCCCTTTGGCCATTCTCAACCATGGGCTGGCCTGATGTCGACTCAGCAGACTTCAAACGTTACTTCCCAACTTCAACCTTGGTAACAGGTTACGATATCATCTTCTTCTGGGTATCTCGTATGATCTTCCAATCTTTGGAATTCACTGGCCGTCAGCCATTCCAAAATGTCCTTATCCACGGTCTTATCCGTGATGAGCAAGGACGCAAGATGTCTAAATCTCTCGGTAACGGGATTGACCCAATGGATGTGATCGAGAAATACGGTGCCGATGCCCTTCGTTGGTTCCTTTCAAACGGTTCTGCACCAGGCCAAGACGTCCGCTTCTCTTACGAGAAAATGGATGCTTCATGGAACTTCATTAACAAAATCTGGAACATCTCTCGCTACATCCTCATGAACAATGAAGGCTTGACTCTTGAGCAAGCAACGGCTAATGTCGAAAAAGTTGTTAACAAGGAAGCTGGAAATGTCACAGACCGCTGGATTCTCCACAACCTTAATGAAACGATCGGCAAAGTTACTGAAAACTTTGATAAGTTTGAGTTTGGTGTTGCTGGACACATCCTCTACAACTTCATCTGGGACGAATTTGCGGACTGGTACGTTGAGTTGACCAAGGAAGTCCTTTATAGCGATAACGAAGAAGAGAAAGTCATCACGCGTTCTGTTCTCCTTTACACGTTGGACAAGATCCTTCGTCTCCTTCACCCAATCATGCCATTCGTGACAGAGGAAATCTTTGGACAAATCTCAGAAGGCTCTATCGTTACAGCTGCTTACCCAACTGTTAACCCAGCCTTTGAAGACCTTGCTGCTCACACTGGTGTGGAAAGTCTTAAAGACTTGATCCATGCTGTTCGTAATGCGCGTGCTGAAGTAAATGTAGCTCCAAGCAAGCCAATCACCATCCTTGTTAAGACAAGCGATAGCGAATTGGAAGCCTTCTTTAACAGCAATGTCAACTACATCAAACGCTTCACAAATCCAGAACACTTGGAAATCGCATCAACCATCCCTGCACCTGAACTCGCAATGTCAAGCGTCATCACAGGAGCAGAAATCTACTTGCCACTCGCAGACCTCCTCAATGTCGAAGAAGAATTAGCTCGTCTCGACAAGGAACTAGCTAAATGGCAAAAAGAACTGGATATGGTCGGTAAGAAACTCTCTAACGAACGTTTCGTAGCCAACGCCAAACCAGAAGTCGTCCAAAAAGAACGCGACAAACAAGCCGACTATCAAGCCAAATACGATGCGACCGTAGCACGTATTGATGAGATGAAGAAGTTGGTGAAATAAAGGAGGAAATTAATATGGAAATTAATCATCTAGGTCCGATAAAAAAGGTAGATATTGAGTTATCAGATGGAATGATTTTTATTGGTCCCAATAATTGTGGAAAGACCTATTTAACTTATAGTTTATATGCTATTTTGAACGTAATAAATGATGTTAGATGTAATTTTATAACAGATGAAGTAACTCAGGAATTAATTGATACTGGAACAGTAACGTTAGATTTATCCTTATTAAAAAATAAATTAGCAAATAGTGTACTTAATGATATACATAACATAAATAAAAATGATTTGCCTGAATATTTTAATATTCCAGCTAGCAGCTTTAAAGATACAACTGTTAAAATTTCAAGTAAAGAAATATTGGATATTATTGACTTAATTTATTTTAAAGATAAAGAAAAAGTAAGCGAAGCCCCTCTTCCTATACAAAAGCATTTATTTTGGGTTACGTCTGAAATTTCAAGTGATGGAAAAAATGTAAAATTTAATATTAGTTTTGATTTTATAGAGTCTGAAATTAATAGTTCTCAAATTGATATTGAAAACGCAAAAGATATATTAAATTATTTTACTATTCGCAGATTATTATTTAAAATTAACAATATTCTTTATATACCAGCTGAAAGAAATGGTTTAAATGTCTTTAGGAAGGAATTACTAGCCTCTCGTTCTTCTATTTTTGATGGTGTTTCAACAAATAAGAGAATCTCAAAATATCCTCGTCCGATTTCCGATTATTTAAATTATTTAAATATGATTGATATTAATAGCTTTTTTGATAATTCTGATTTAGATTTATATAATTTTCTTTCCGAAAATATTATAAAGGGTAAATTTGAAAAGGTGAATGATGATATTTTCTTCCGCCAATTTTATAGAAAAGATAGACGTGGATTAAAGTATATGAGGAAAAATATTCCTTTTCAAGTAGCATCATCATCTGCAAAATCTTTATATGGGTTAGACATATATTTTGAGCATTTAGTATCAAATGGAGATATCTTATTCATTGATGAACCAGAAATGAACTTAGATCCTAGTTCCCAAGCTAATATGGCAACTTTTTTAAATCGTTGTATTGAATTTGGTGTTAAAGTAATTATCTCAACCCATTCGTATAATTTAGTTCGAGAATTTGTTAATATCTCATTGAAAGAAGCCCCTGGTAGAATTAATCTATTTGAATATGATGACATAAAAGAAACATTTTGTAAAAAAGATGTACAAAAAATTGAGTCACTTCCTACTTTTGATAGAATTCAAGAAAAGTTAATAGATGATTACTTTGATATTATTGAACAAATGGAGGATGCCAATGACACTTTCTCAGAAACTATTGAATAATATAAATAGTCGATATGTTTCTCAAAGTACTACAAGAGACATTATATTAAGAGAGACAAAGAAGAATTATTCAGTTACAATACGTATCAGTGGAAATAGTAATGTTATATTGATAAAAAATATTGAGGATTTAAAACAAAGATATTTACCTTATACTTATGGGAGATTTATGCCCAAAGATTGTGATTATATATTGATACGAGAAGATAAAAAAGAAATATTTTTTTTAGAGTTAAAATCGGAATCTGCAAAGCGTTTTAAACAACAAAAAGATGAAATAATCTCCCAATTATATTCAGGAGAAGAGTGGATAAAGCATTTAATATTTTGTTCTGTTTCTGATTTTTGCCAAATTGATGATTATAAAAAGTATTTTATCGCAATAAACAAAAAGTCTATGAATAAATGTATAACTGAATTAACTTATGAAGAGAATGGAAGGAAATTTACATTTTGGAATGGTCGTACTTTTAATTTATCGCAATTTAAATAAAATTTCTAGAAACAAATTTTAGAGTTCGTGCAGCATTTATGATTTTTTCAACTTGGAAAATTGAAATATTTTTGTGTAAACTAAGCTAAAAAGTCGAATATTTTAGAAAGCAGGTTACTACATAACAAATTCCGTAAGTTTGAACCGATCTGATAAGTACGACATTGTAGCTTAATTTTCATCTATAATCGGCATCGAATTCATCTGGATTGATACCGAAAATCCACCTAGCGATGCCATAGGCTGGGTAGCAAAGAAATAAAAAGTCCTGTCACTTTCTCCCATTTAACCTTTGACTATTCCGTAAAATTATCGTACAATAAAGAGTACATGATAAAATGAGGTCAGAGTCTGTTCACTCTGGCGATAGTAGTAAAAATGAGGAGAAACGCTTTGGAATTAGAAGTATTTGCTGGGCAAGAAAAAAGTGAACTATCTATGATTGAGGTAGCGCGTGCTATCTTGGAACTTCGTGGTCGCGATCATGAGATGCATTTTAGCGATCTTGTAAACGAAATTCAAAACTACCTTGGAACATCAAACAGCGATATCCGTGAAGCTTTGCCTTTGTTCTACACAGAGTTGAACTTTGACGGTAGCTTCATCTCACTTGGAGACAACAAATGGGGGCTTCGTTCATGGTATGGTGTAGACGAAATCGACGAAGAAATCATCGCTCTTGAAGAAAGTGACGACGATGAAGTAGCACCAAAAGCTAAGAAAAAACGCGTCAATGCCTTTATGGATGGTGATTCAGATGCCATTGACTACAATGCGGATGATCCAGAAGACGAAGATGCATACGAAGCAGATCCAGCTCTTTCATATGATGATGAAAATCCAGATGATGAGAAAAATGAAGTGGAAGCTTACGATGCAGAAATCAACGAAATCGCCCCTGATGACTTGGGTGAAGACGTGGATCTCAACGAAGAAGACGACGAGTTTTCTGACGATGACGCAGAAACGAGTGAAGAAGAGTAAAAGACTTCACAGAGGAGATCGTAAGATCTCCTTTTTTTGTTGCTTGAGCGTGTTGTCCGTTTGGATGCGGATTTTTAGTTGGTTTTCTGAAAACAATCTCCTTTTTTCATCTTTTACCAATTCGGGTTGACAAATATTCTGCTTTGAGGTATTATATTGTTCGGGCACCTCTTTTAGAGGTCGGGGCTCCCTAGTTACTAGGGAGCTATTTTTGTTTTTCAGGGAGTTTTCTTGAAAAGTCGTTATTCATAAGGGTCTTGTTTTCTATGTCCCCTCGTAGTTAACAAGACCTTGAGCATTTTAGAAAGAGGAATCTATGTCTACGAAATATATTTTTGTAACTGGTGGTGTGGTATCGTCTATTGGGAAAGGAATTGTCGCAGCAAGTCTAGGCCGTCTCTTGAAAAATCGTGGTCTAAAAGTGACTATTCAGAAGTTTGACCCTTATATCAATATCGACCCTGGAACCATGAGTCCTTACCAGCACGGGGAAGTCTTTGTGACAGATGATGGAGCTGAGACAGATTTGGACTTAGGTCACTATGAACGTTTCATCGATATCAATCTCAACAAATATTCCAACGTGACAACTGGTAAAATTTACAGTGAAGTTCTTCGTAAGGAACGACGTGGCGAATACCTTGGGGCAACTGTCCAAGTCATTCCTCATATCACAGATGCTTTGAAAGAAAAAATCAAGCGTGCCGCTGTTACGACCGACTCGGATGTCATTATCACAGAGGTTGGTGGAACCGTTGGAGATATCGAGTCCTTGCCATTTCTAGAGGCCCTTCGTCAGATGAAGGCAGATGTGGGTGCAGATAATGTCATGTACATCCATACAACCTTGCTTCCTTACCTCAAGGCTGCTGGTGAAATGAAGACCAAGCCAACTCAACACTCTGTAAAAGAATTGCGTGGTTTGGGAATCCAGCCAAATATGTTGGTCATTCGTACCGAGAAACCAGCTGGTCAGGGAATTAAAAATAAACTAGCTCAGTTTTGTGACGTGGCTCCAGAAGCTGTTATCGAGTCTTTGGATGTCGAACACCTTTACCAAATTCCACTGAATTTGCAGGCGCAAGGCATGGACCAAATTGTTTGTGACCATTTGAAACTAGATGCACCAGCAGCGGATATGACAGAGTGGTCAGCCATGGTGGACAAGGTCATGAACCTCAAGAAACAAGTCAAGATTTCCCTTGTCGGTAAGTATGTGGAGTTGCAAGATGCCTACATCTCAGTGGTCGAAGCCTTAAAACACTCTGGTTATGCCAACGACGCAGAAGTGAAGATTAATTGGATCAATGCCAATGATGTGACAGCAGAGAATGTAGCAGAGATTTTGTCTGATGCGGACGGAATCATCGTACCAGGCGGTTTCGGTCAACGTGGTACGGAAGGGAAAATCCAAGCCATCCGTTATGCACGTGAGAATGATATTCCAATGTTGGGAGTCTGCTTGGGAATGCAGTTGACTTGTATCGAGTTTGCTCGTAACGTTTTAGGTCTTGAAGGTGCCAATTCTGCAGAGCTTGATCCTGATACAAAATATCCTATCATTGATATCATGCGTGACCAGGTTGATGTTGAAGATATGGGTGGAACCCTTCGTTTGGGACTTTATCCGTCTAAGTTAAAACGTGGTTCTAAAGCAGCGGCTGCTTATCATAATCAAGAAGTGGTGCAACGCCGTCACCGTCACCGTTATGAGTTTAACAACGCCTTTCGTGAACAGTTTGAGGCAGCAGGTTTTGTCTTCTCAGGTGTTTCTCCAGACAATCGTTTGGTCGAAATTGTGGAAATTCCTGAAAATAAATTCTTTGTAGCTTGTCAGTATCACCCTGAACTTTCCAGTCGTCCGAACCGTCCAGAAGAACTCTACACTGCCTTTGTTACTGCAGCGGTTGAAAATAGTAATTAGCATAATCAGAACCTTTGAGAAGCATCTCAGAGGTTTTTTAATTGCCTTGCTCCTATACGGCTTCCCTATTTGTCCTAGAGCCCTTTTTGTGTTACAATGAATGGTATGAAAGCTAAGAAATTATGGATGACTGGCTTGACTGTGGCTGGTCTAAGTGCCCTTGCTTTGGGGGCTAAAAAAGCAGCAGATAACCACAAACTCATGAAGACTCAGGAAGAGTTGACAGCTATCGTGCGCGAACTTTTCTCAGATATGGGTGAGATTGCGACTCTCTATGTTCAAGTCTACGAAAGTAGCCTTGAGCGACTTGTCGGAGGAGTCATTTTCGAGGATGGTCGTCACTATACCTTTGTCTATGAAAATGAAGACCTGGTCTATGAGGAGGAAGTCTTATGATTACTCCCAATAGTATAGAAGAACTAGCAGGTTTTGTAGAGCAAGATGGCAAGAAGGTCTTCCTTTTTGTGGCGGACTGGTGTGGCGATTGTCGTTATATCTATCCAGCCTTGCCAGAGATTGAGGAAACCAATCCAGAGTTCACCTTTATTCGAGTGGACCGAGACCAGTATCTGGATCTGGCCAAACTCTGGGATGTGTACGGCATTCCTAGTCTTGTTGTGCTAGAAAAGGACAAGGAAATCGGCCGATTTGTCAATCGTGACCGTAAAAGCAAGCAACAAATTAACGACTTTTTAGCAGGACTGAAATAGGAGAAAAAGGAAACAATGATTTTTACATATAACAAAGAACATGTCGGTGATGTCCTTATGGTCATCGTGAAAAACAGTGGAGATGCCAAACTGGATGTCGAGCGCACAGGCAAGGTAGCCCGTGTTTTCCTCAAAGAAAATGGGGAAACAGTAGCTTGGAATATTTTCGAAGTTTCAAGTTTATTTGAAATTGCAGAGCGCGGTCAAGTATTTTTGACAGATGAGCAAGTCGCTCGTTTGAACCAAGAATTGCAGGCAGAAGGCTTTGCAGAAGAAATTGTTAATGATAAGGAACCTAAGTTTATTGTTGGTGAAATTGTCGAGATGGTAGCTCATCCTGATAGTGATCACCTCAATATCTGCCAAGTTGCAGTCGCAAGTGATAAGACAGTGCAAATCGTTGCAGGGGCTCCCAATGCGCGTGTTGGGTTGAAAACCATCGTAGCTCTTCCTGGAGCGATGATGCCAAAAGGCAATCTCATTTTCCCAGGTGAACTTCGCGGTGAAAAGAGTTTTGGCATGATGTGTAGCCCTCGTGAATTGCATCTGCCAAATGCTCCGCAAAAACGTGGTGTTATTGAATTATCAGAAGACCAAGTTGTCGGAACTCCATTTGACCCAGCCAAACACTGGACTGCCTAGGAAATTGTCGGTATTTTATAGACCAGATAGAGGGGGATAAGATGGCGAAAAATGTAGTGATTACAGGAGCGACCTCAGGAATCGGTGAAGCGATTGCGCGTGCTTATCTGGAGCAGGGGGCGAATGTCGTTCTAACAGGGCGACGGACAGACAGATTAGAGGCTCTCAAGTCAGAGTTTGTAGCAACCTATCCAAATCAAACTGTCTGGATTTTTCCACTGGATGTGACGGATATGGCTGTGGTAAAGACAGTCTGCTCCAATATTTTGGAAACGATAGGGCAGATTGATATCTTGGTCAATAACGCTGGACTGGCTCTAGGCTTGGCTCCCTATCAGGACTATGAAGAATTGGATATGCTGACCATGTTGGATACCAACGTCAAGGGTTTGATGGCAGTTACTCGCTGTTTCTTGCCAGCAATGGTAAAAGCCAATCAGGGTCATATTATCAACATGGGATCGACCGCAGGAATTTGTGCCTATGCGGGTGCAGCAGTTTATTCAGCCACCAAGGCAGCAGTTAAAACCTTTTCAGATGGACTGCGAATTGATACCATCGCAACGGATATTAAGGTGACCACCATTCAGCCAGGGATTGTCGAAACAGACTTCTCTACGGTTCGTTTTCATGGTGACAAAGAGCGTGCTGCGACGGTCTATCAGGGAATCGAAGCCCTGCAAGCTCAGGATATTGCAGATACAGTGGTCTATGTGACCAATCAGCCCCGTCGTGTGCAGATTACAGATATGACCATTATGGCCAATCAACAGGCGACAGGTTTCATGGTGCATAAAAAATAAAAAATTTCTTCGAAAAGTTACAAATTTCTGTAACTTTTTTTGATTCCCTACGAATAGATAAGTAGGAGGAAGAAAATATGTATAATAAAGTTATTCTTATTGGGCGCTTGACGTCTACACCAGAATTGCACAAAACCAACAATGACAAGTCGGTAGCGCGAGCAACTATCGCTGTGAACCGTCGTTACAAAGACCAAAACGGGGAACGTGAAACTGACTTTGTCAATTTGGTTCTTTGGGGGAAATTGGCTGAAACCTTGGCAAGCTACGCAACTAAAGGTAGTCTTATCTCTGTGGATGGAGAACTTCGTACCCGTCGCTTTGAGAAAAATGGGCAGATGAACTATGTGACTGAAGTCCTTGCCACAGGATTCCAACTTTTAGAAAGCCGCGCCCAACGTGCTATGCGTGAAAATAATGCAGGACAGGATTTGGCAGACTTGGTTTTGGAAGAGGAAGAATTGCCATTTTAATACTCTTCGAAAATCTCTTCAAACCACGTCAGCTGGTATAGGTAACTGACTTCGTCAGTCTTATCTACAACCTCAAAACACTGTTTTGAGCAACCTGCGGCTAGCTTCCTAGTTTGCTCTTTGATTTTCATTGAGTAGAAACATTGAAAAGTCTGAGTTGGTCTCAGGCTTTTTATCTTGAGAAAGTCAGACTTTTTTCTTGACTATTTCTGACCAAGTGATACAATAGAACTATGAATTAGCACTCGGTTACAAAGAGTGCTAATAATATGTAGTTCATCATGGAGGAAAACAGATGTTGAAACCATTAGGAGACCGTGTGGTCTTGAAAATCGAAGAAAAAGAACAAACTGTTGGAGGCTTTGTCCTTGCAGGATCAGCCCAAGAAAAAACAAAAACAGCTCAAGTTGTAGCTACTGGACAAGGTGTTCGTACCTTGAATGGTGACTTGGTGACCCCAAGCGTTAAGCCTGGAGACCGTGTCTTAGTTGAAGCTCATGCAGGTATTGATGTCAAAGATGGCGATGAAAAGTACATCATCGTTGGAGAAGCCAATATCTTGGCAATCATTGAAGAATAGAAGGAGAAAATAAGTATGTCAAAAGAAATTAAATTTTCATCTGATGCTCGTTCAGCTATGGTCCGTGGTGTTGATATCCTAGCAGATACTGTTAAAGTAACCTTAGGACCAAAAGGTCGGAATGTCGTTCTTGAAAAATCATTTGGTTCACCATTGATTACCAATGATGGTGTTACTATTGCCAAAGAAATTGAATTAGAAGACCATTTTGAAAATATGGGTGCCAAATTGGTATCAGAAGTAGCTTCAAAGACCAATGATATCGCAGGTGACGGAACGACAACTGCAACAGTCTTGACTCAAGCTATCGTCCGCGAAGGAATCAAAAACGTCACTGCAGGTGCCAATCCAATCGGCATTCGTCGAGGGATTGAAGCAGCGGTTGCCGCAGCTGTAGAAGCCTTGAAAAACAATGCCATCCCTGTTGCCAATAAAGAAGCCATCGCTCAGGTTGCCGCTGTATCTTCTCGTTCTGAAAAAGTCGGCGAATACATCTCTGAAGCTATGGAAAAAGTTGGTAAAGACGGTGTTATCACCATTGAAGAGTCACGTGGTATGGAAACAGAACTTGAAGTCGTAGAAGGAATGCAGTTTGACCGTGGTTATCTATCACAGTACATGGTGACAGATAGCGAAAAAATGGTGGCGGACCTTGAAAATCCATATATTTTGATTACTGACAAGAAGATTTCCAATATTCAAGAAATCTTGCCACTTCTAGAAAGCATTCTCCAAAGCAATCGTCCACTCTTGATTATTGCGGATGATGTAGATGGTGAAGCTCTTCCGACTCTTGTATTGAACAAGATTCGTGGAACCTTCAATGTCGTAGCTGTTAAAGCACCTGGCTTTGGTGACCGTCGTAAGGCTATGTTAGAAGACATCGCTATCTTGACAGGCGGAACAGTCATCACAGAAGATCTTGGTCTTGAGTTGAAAGACGCTACTATTGAGGCGCTTGGTCAAGCTGCTAGAGTAACTGTGGACAAAGATAGCACTGTTATCGTAGAAGGTGCTGGAAATCCTGAAGCTATTTCTCACCGTGTTGCAGTTATCAAGTCTCAAATTGAAACTACAACATCTGAATTTGACCGCGAAAAATTGCAAGAACGCTTGGCAAAATTGTCAGGTGGTGTCGCAGTGATCAAGGTCGGTGCTGCAACTGAAACTGAGTTGAAAGAAATGAAACTCCGCATTGAAGATGCCCTTAACGCTACTCGTGCAGCCGTGGAAGAAGGAATCGTTGCAGGTGGTGGAACAGCTCTTGTAAATGTCATCCCAGCTGTTGCTGATTTGGAATTGACAGGAGATGAAGCGACAGGACGCAATATTGTTCTCCGTGCCTTGGAAGAACCTGTTCGTCAAATTGCCCACAATGCAGGATTCGAAGGTTCTATTGTTATTGACCGTTTGAAAAATGCTGAAGTTGGTACAGGCTTCAACGCAGCAACTGGCGAATGGGTCAACATGATTGAAGAAGGAATCATCGACCCAGTTAAAGTGAGCCGTTCAGCCCTTCAAAATGCAGCCTCTGTAGCCAGCTTGATTTTGACAACAGAAGCAGTCGTAGCCAATAAACCGGAACCAGCAGCCCCAGCTCCAGCAATGGATCCAAGCATGATGGGCGGGATGATGTAAAAGTAACTTATAAAAAACACAAAAGAAGGGAATACATATCCCTTCTTTTTATGATAATCACTTCTAAATTGGATTGAGCTCTCCTAACTTATATGATAAAATAAGACTAGAAAAAGGAGAAGAACATGATCGATGTAGAAGAAATTCTGAGCAAGATGAATCCCAATCAGAAGATTAATTATGACCGTGTCATGCAGAAAATGGTTCAGGTTTGGGAAAAAAATGAGGAACGTCCCACTATTCTCATGCATGTTTGCTGTGCTCCTTGTAGTACCTACACCCTAGAATACCTGACAAAATACGCTGATGTGACTATCTATTTTGCCAATTCCAATATCCATCCCAAGGCAGAATACCACAAGCGAGCTTACGTCACCAAGAAATTTGTCAGTGATTTCAATGAGAGGACAGGAAATACGGTCCACTATTTAGAAGCGCCTTATGAACCCAATGAATACCGGAAGTTAGTCAGAGGACTGGAAGAAGAACCCGAAGGTGGCGATCGTTGCAAGGTTTGTTTTGATTACCGTTTGGATAAAACAGCACAGGTAGCTATGGACTTGGGCTTTGACTACTTTGGTTCAGCTTTGACCATCAGTCCCCATAAGAACTCTCAAACCATCAACAGCATCGGAATCGATGTGCAAAAGATTTATACCACCCACTATCTTCCAAGTGATTTCAAGAAAAATCAAGGCTATAAGCGCTCGGTGGAGATGTGCGAGGAGTATGATATCTATCGTCAATGTTATTGTGGATGCGTCTATGCGGCTCAAGCTCAGAACATTGACCTTGTTCAGGTTAAGAAGGATGCCACGGCTTTCTTGTTGGATAAGGATGTTGAAAAAGACTATTCCCACATCAAGTTTACTGTGACTAAATTAGATATATAGAAATCAACCCAGCCGAAAAGCTGGGTTTTTCAAATAAAAAAACCAGGGCTCTCACCCCGGCTTGACAACTTTACCGATTCTTTAGTTCTATGTAGCGTTTGTACCAAATGTTGACATAGGCCTCTGAGAAAGGACCGCGTCCATTGTTGATCCAATCAACAAGGATTTTAACATGCTCTTTCAAAATATAGTCTAAATCATCAGAATACTTCATTTTGCGTTTATGGCGCTCATACTCTTCAACGTCCAAGAGACGCTTTTCACCATCAGTGAAAACCTTGACATCCAAATCATAATCAATGTATTTCAGGGCTTCCTCATCTAGATAGTAGGGGCTGGCCATATTGCAATAGTAGGAAATCCCATTATCACGAATCATGGCAATGATATTAAACCAATATTTTTTGTGAAAGTAAACAATAGCCGGTTCTCGAGTCACCCAACGACGACCGTCACTTTCGGTAACAAGTGTGTGGTCGTTGACGCCAATAATAGCGTTCTCTGTTGTTTTTAGTACCATGGTGTCCCGCCAAGTACGGTGAAGACTCCCATCATGCTTATAACTTTGAATTGTAATAAAGTCGCCTTCTTTTGGAAGTTTCATAACTAACCAACTTTCTACAATTTATAAGTTTATCGTCTACTATTATATCATAAATTGGTCTAATTTTTTTGAATTTTACCTGAAAATGTTAAAGATATTCTCTGAGAGCGCTGGCTATATCCGAAAAATCATAGCCTTTTCTAGCTAAAACTTGAGTTAATCGTTGCTTTAGTTCGTAACCTTCATATTTGCGAGCGTATTTAGAATATTGTTTATCCAGTTCTTTAAAAATGAGCTCTTGAGTCGTTTCTTGATCAACTTGACTATCCAAGTCGTCAAAGGCATTCTTAGCATCAGAATAGGAGAAGCCTTTGTTCGTCAAGTTTTGGATAATCTTATCTTGCAAGGCACGAGCGGGAAGCTTTCCCGTGTATTTTTTTAGAAGTTTCTCCGCCACACGTTGAGCAACCTCCGAAAAATCAAAATCCTTTAAAACATCTTCAATAGTTGCTTTGGCAATCCCTTTTTGAGACAGCTTTTGAGCTAGCACATAGGGTCCCTTGTCTCCAGAAAGTTGATTTGCATTGATGATAGAATAGGCATACTGACGATCATTAATCCAGTTATCTTCTTTAAGATTAGCGATAACTTGACTAGTGATTGTTTCATCAATATCATACTTTTTCAGATACTCTCTCACTTCCTTTTCGGTTCGAGCTTTAAATGATAGATGGTAGAGAGCGAGATTCTTACCATAAGAAAACTGAGCAAAGCCCTGAATCTCGGTCAATTCTTCAGTGCTAACCACCTTATCTTTAGACAACATAAAACGGACAATGGTATCTTCCGTGATATAAGAGGTTTGCTGTCCATCTAACTCCATCAAGTAGAGGCGTTTTTTCTTTTCAAGTTTTGTGATTTTCATAGTTCTATTATACCCTAAAATGTGATAAGATAGGGGTATGAATCTGAAAGTCAAACAAAAAATACCTTTAAAAATCAAGCGGATGGGCATCAATGGTGAGGGAATCGGTTTCTACCAGAAAACCCTCGTTTTTGTGCCAGGCGCCCTCAAAGGAGAAGATATCTATTGTCAGATTACTTCTATTAAACGTAACTTTGTTGAAGCCAAATTACTAAAGGTTAATAAGAAGTCTAAATTTCGAGTCGTACCGGCTTGTACGATTTATAATGAATGTGGTGGTTGCCAAATCATGCACCTCCACTATGATAAACAGTTAGAGTTCAAAACGGATTTGCTCCACCAAGCCCTGAAAAAATTTGCCCCTGCAGGATATGAAAACTATGAAATCCGTCCAACTATCGGAATGCAGGAACCAAAGTACTACCGTGCTAAGTTGCAATTTCAGACTCGAAAATTTAAAAATCAGGTCAAGGCAGGTTTGTATGCGCAAAACTCTCATTACCTCGTAGAGTTAAAAGACTGCTTGGTGCAAGATAAAGAAACCCAAGTGATAGCGAATCGCCTAGCTGAACTTCTTACTTACCATCAAATCCCCATCACCGATGAGAGAAAAACGCTCGGCGTTCGCACCATCATGGTACGTCGAGCAAGAAAAACAGGACAAGTCCAGATAATCATCGTCACGAATCGCCAGCTAAATTTGAATCAACTAGTCAAAGACCTAGTCAAGGATTTTCCAGAAGTCGTCACAGTTGCAGTCAATACAAATACAGCAAAAACAAGTGAAATCTATGGTGAAAAGACGGAAATTATATGGGGTCAAGAGAGTATTCAAGAAGGAGTACTGGACTATGAGTTTTCTCTCTCGCCCCGAGCTTTTTATCAGCTTAATCCTGAGCAGACAGAAATTCTCTATAGTGAAGCAGTTAAGGCTCTGGATGTCAGCAAAGAGGATCATCTGATTGATGCCTATTGCGGTGTTGGGACGATTGGATTTGCCTTCGCAAAGAAGGTCAAGAGTCTCAGAGGAATGGACATTATTCCGGAAGCCATAGAAGATGCCAAGAGAAATGCTCAGAGAATGGGGTTTGACAATACCCATTACGAAGCGGGAACAGCTGAAGAGATTATTCCACGCTGGTATCAAGAAGGCTACCGAGCGGATGCCTTGATAGTTGACCCTCCTCGTACAGGCTTAGATGATAAGCTACTGGATACCATTCTGACCTATGTCCCAAAAAAAATGGTCTATGTTTCTTGCAATGTTTCAACCTTGGCACGAGATTTAGTTAAACTTGTAAAAGTCTACGATCTCCAGTATATCCAGTCAGTTGATATGTTTCCCCACACTGCACGAACAGAAGCAGTTGTTAAGTTAGTGAAGAAAAGAAAAAATCAACTTCACTGAAAAAAGTCCTTGACAAAGTAGGAAAAGTAGGTATAATAGAAAGAGTTGAAAAGCTCAGGTCCGTTGGTCAAGGGGTTAAGACACCGCCTTTTCACGGCGGTAACACGGGTTCGAATCCCGTACGGACTATAGTGTATCGTGTCTAGAAAAAACTTGAAAAAAGTTTAAAAAACTTGTTGACAG
>NZ_JAHXOP010000006.1:0-45000 GCF_023147855.1 Streptococcus halitosis | reverse complement strand
TTTTGCCGAGTTCCTTAACGAGAGTTCTCTCGCTCACCTGAGGCTACTCGCCTCGACTACCTGTGTCGGTTTGCGGTACGGGTAGAGTATGTTTAACGCTAGAAGCTTTTCTTGGCAGTGTGACGTCACTAACTTCGCTACTAAACTTCGCTCCCCATCACAGCTCAATGTTATAGAATTAAGCATTTGACTCAATTCACACCTCACTGCTTAGACAGACACTTCCATTCGTCTGCTTTAGTTAGCCTACTGCGTCCCTCCATCACTACATACTCTAGTACAGGAATATCAACCTGTTGTCCATCGGATACACCTTTCGGTCTCTCCTTAGGTCCCGACTAACCCAGGGCGGACGAGCCTTCCCCTGGAAACCTTAGTCTTACGGTGGACAGGATTCTCACCTGTCTTTCGCTACTCATACCGGCATTCTCACTTCTATGCGTTCCAGCGCTCCTCACGGTACACCTTCTCCACACATAGAACGCTCTCCTACCATACCTATAAAGGTATCCACAGCTTCGGTAAATTGTTTTAGCCCCGGTACATTTTCGGCGCAGGGTCACTCGACTAGTGAGCTATTACGCACTCTTTGAATGAATAGCTGCTTCTAAGCTAACATCCTAGTTGTCTGTGCAACCCCACATCCTTTTCCACTTAACAATTATTTTGGGACCTTAGCTGGTGGTCTGGGCTGTTTCCCTTTCGACTACGGATCTTAGCACTCGCAGTCTGACTGCCGACCATAATTCTTTGGCATTCGGAGTTTATCTGAGATTGGTAATCCGGGATGGACCCCTCACCCAAACAGTGCTCTACCTCCAAGAATCTTTATGTCGACGCTAGCCCTAAAGCTATTTCGGAGAGAACCAGCTATCTCCAAGTTCGTTTGGAATTTCTCCGCTACCCACAAGTCATCCAAGCACTTTTCAACGTGCCCTGGTTCGGTCCTCCAGTGCGTCTTACCGCACCTTCAACCTGCTCATGGGTAGGTCACATGGTTTCGGGTCTACGACATGATACTAATGCGCCCTATTCAGACTCGGTTTCCCTACGGCTCCGTCTCTTCAACTTAACCTCGCATCATATCGTAACTCGCCGGTTCATTCTACAAAAGGCACGCTCTCACCCATTAACGGGCTCGAACTTGTTGTAGGCACACGGTTTCAGGTTCTATTTCACTCCCCTCCCGGGGTGCTTTTCACCTTTCCCTCACGGTACTGGTTCACTATCGGTCACTAGGGAGTATTTAGGGTTGGGAGATGGTCCTCCCAGATTCCGACGGGATTTCTCGTGTCCCGCCGTACTCAGGATACTGCTAGGTACAAAGACTATTTTAAATACGAGGCTCTTACTCTCTTTGGCTGATCTTCCCAAATCATTCTTCTATAATCTTTGAGTCCACATTGCAGTCCTACAACCCCGAAGAGTAAACTCTTCGGTTTGCCCTTCTGCCGTTTCGCTCGCCGCTACTAAGGCAATCGCTTTTGCTTTCTCTTCCTGCAGCTACTTAGATGTTTCAGTTCACTGCGTCTTCCTCCTCATATCCTTAACAGATATGGGTAACAGGTAGTACCTGTTGGGTTCCCCCATTCGGAAATCCCTGGATCATCGCTTACTTACAGCTACCCAAGGCATATCGTCGTTTGTCACGTCCTTCTTCGGCTCCTAGTGCCAAGGCATCCACCGTGCGCCCTTATTAACTTAACCTTATTTTCTGACCTTTCAGTCATAAACTCTTTTAATACTACAGCGTTTCGGTTTATTTTCTTGTTACTATTTGATATAGATATTCAATTTTCAATGTGCATTACTTGGTGATCTCTCACCAATGGAGCCTAGCGGGATCGAACCGCTGACCTCCTGCGTGCAAAGCAGGCGCTCTCCCAGCTGAGCTAAGGCCCCACAAGACCTCTCAAGACTAAACAAGACCAATGCGCAGTTCCTTATCCTTAGAAAGGAGGTGATCCAGCCGCACCTTCCGATACGGCTACCTTGTTACGACTTCACCCCAATCATCTATCCCACCTTAGGCGGCTGGCTCCTAAAAGGTTACCTCACCGACTTCGGGTGTTACAAACTCTCGTGGTGTGACGGGCGGTGTGTACAAGGCCCGGGAACGTATTCACCGCGGCGTGCTGATCCGCGATTACTAGCGATTCCGACTTCATGTAGGCGAGTTGCAGCCTACAATCCGAACTGAGACTGGCTTTAAGAGATTAGCTTGCCGTCACCGGCTTGCGACTCGTTGTACCAGCCATTGTAGCACGTGTGTAGCCCAGGTCATAAGGGGCATGATGATTTGACGTCATCCCCACCTTCCTCCGGTTTATTACCGGCAGTCTCGCTAGAGTGCCCAACTAAATGATGGCAACTAACAATAGGGGTTGCGCTCGTTGCGGGACTTAACCCAACATCTCACGACACGAGCTGACGACAACCATGCACCACCTGTCACCTCTGTCCCGAAGGAAAACTCTATCTCTAGAGCGATCAGAGGGATGTCAAGACCTGGTAAGGTTCTTCGCGTTGCTTCGAATTAAACCACATGCTCCACCGCTTGTGCGGGCCCCCGTCAATTCCTTTGAGTTTCAACCTTGCGGTCGTACTCCCCAGGCGGAGTGCTTAATGCGTTAGCTGCGGCACTAAACCCCGGAAAGGGTCTAACACCTAGCACTCATCGTTTACGGCGTGGACTACCAGGGTATCTAATCCTGTTTGCTCCCCACGCTTTCGAGCCTCAGCGTCAGTTACAAGCCAGAGAGCCGCTTTCGCCACCGGTGTTCCTCCATATATCTACGCATTTCACCGCTACACATGGAATTCCACTCTCCCCTCTTGCACTCAAGTTAAACAGTTTCCAAAGCGTACTATGGTTAAGCCACAGCCTTTAACTTCAGACTTATCTAACCGCCTGCGCTCGCTTTACGCCCAATAAATCCGGACAACGCTCGGGACCTACGTATTACCGCGGCTGCTGGCACGTAGTTAGCCGTCCCTTTCTGGTAAGATACCGTCACAGTGTGAACTTTCCACTCTCACACTCGTTCTTCTCTTACAACAGAGCTTTACGATCCGAAAACCTTCTTCACTCACGCGGCGTTGCTCGGTCAGACTTCCGTCCATTGCCGAAGATTCCCTACTGCTGCCTCCCGTAGGAGTCTGGGCCGTGTCTCAGTCCCAGTGTGGCCGATCACCCTCTCAGGTCGGCTATGTATCGTCGCCTTGGTGAGCCGTTACCCCACCAACTAGCTAATACAACGCAGGTCCATCTGGTAGTGATGCATTTGCACCTTTCAATGCATTATCATGCGATAATCCATTTTATGCGGTATTAGCTATCGTTTCCAATAGTTATCCCCCGCTACCAGGCAGGTTACCTACGCGTTACTCACCCGTTCGCAACTCATCCAAGAAGAGCAAGCTCCTCTCTTCAGCGTTCTACTTGCATGTATTAGGCACGCCGCCAGCGTTCGTCCTGAGCCAGGATCAAACTCTCATTAAAAGTTTGAGTTCTCACTCATTTCTGTCACTGACAGATTTATTGTTTTTTTCATTGTTCAGTACTATAACCTTAGTTATAGTGCCCTGCACATTGGTTCATCTTGTTCAGTTTTCAAAGGTCTTTGTCACTCAATCTCTCTCAAGCGACAACTATATTAGTATATCACAGCTAGCTGTACCTGTCAACAAGTTTTTTAAACTTTTTTCAAGTTTTTTCTAGACACGATACACTATAGTCCGTACGGGATTCGAACCCGTGTTACCGCCGTGAAAAGGCGGTGTCTTAACCCCTTGACCAACGGACCTGCTTTTCAACTCTTTCTATTATACCTACTTTTCCTACTTTGTCAAGATCTTTTTTCCTCTTTATCGAAATTCTGAAAAGATTAGGGAAAGTTCTCTCAGGAGAGCTTTACGTCCTCTAAAGACTTCCCCTCCCATGAGACGGTCTATTAATTCTTGTTTTTCCATACTCTGCTTTGATTTGTAATTCTTTAGAAGTTCGTGAAAGAGATAATAATCGTCCAGCCTGAGTCCTTTTTCTCCTAGACGATGGCTAATCTCACTCACCTCTTCATAGGGTTCTTTGTCAAAACGGCGCTTGTGGCTTTCCTGTTTACGGATGTAATCTAGGATACGATTTCTAAACTTTGTTTTAAAGCAGACATAAAGTCGATGGCGCTCGCCCTCTAGTAACTCTGGATTTCGACTCACCAGCTCATACAGACATAACATGCCTTCCTGGTCCCAGTCCTCTTTCTCCCATAGATGCAAATGATAATCTTTGCGACACTTATGGACGATTCCCTTGCTTTCTTCATATAAGTCTTTTAGATTCATAGACCTCTCCTTTCTGCATTTAGTTTAACAAAATGCGCGAGTCCCTGGGTCTACTTCCTCTATTCTATACTTCTTCCTCCCTCAACGGCACATAAAAAGAGAGGTCAAGCCTCTCTGGGGTTATAATTCTGCAATTTGGTTTAGGTTTACTTCTGCAATCGTATCATTACCAAACATAGAGATAATCATCTTCACTTTATTGTTATCAATTTCAGTAATTTTACCTGTGTAGTCTGCAAAAGCGCCATCAATGATGCGGACAGTCTGACCAACTTCAACGTCAATATCAAACTCTTGAACAGTTTGTCCCATTGAAACCAGAATATCACGGATTTCTTGTTCCAATAGCGGAGTTGGTTTTGATCTGTTACCGTGAGACCCGACGAATCCTGTTACGTTCGGTGTGTTTCGAACGACGAACCATGCTTCATCTGTCATGACCATTTCTACAAGGACATAACCTGGAAAGCGATTCTCTTCAACTTCCTTTTTCTTTCCATTTTTCTCAACTTGCACGGTTTGTGTTGGAATCTCAACGCGTAGAATATTATCCAACATGTTATACGTTTGCGCACGTTGCAATAGATTTTCTTTTACCTTATTTTCATAGCCAGAATAAGTTTGTAGAACAAACCATCCTTTGTCAAAACTATCCATGATATTTCCTTTCATAATAGAAGAAATTAGCAGAAGCTCTCTGCCTTTCTTCTAAAAAATGTTAATAAATCGAATCAAACCTGAAACAATCAACTGGTCAAAAATGTAAATGATGACCACAAAGAAGGCTGTGTATTCCATAATAGAGCGAAAATCTCTCCAGCTTTCCTTGCGAGTTGGCCACGTTGTTTCTTTAAGAAGTTTAAAAATATCCTTAATAAAACCCATCGTTCTCTCCTATCTCGTTTCTCTATGTGTCGTATATTTCCCACAATGTTTACAAAATTTATTTACTTCTAGTCGTGTTGGCTTGGGGTTCCCACTAATTTTGATTGAATAATTTCTTGAACCACAAACTGCACAAGCTAGGCTTGCTTTTTTTAGTGCCATAACGCCTCCATCTTATCTATTATAACAAGAAACCTAGGCTTTGACAAGCCTCTTAACGAAATAGATTAAGGATTGAGTCCCATATTGTCTGGGCTTTTTCTTTTATTTTAGCTTCTGAAATCGCACGTCCTGCTTCATCTACAAGATTTTGTGCACGACTACGAATATCTCCTATCGGGTCCTCAGACTGGTTTGTCTCATTTTCAACAACTTGCTTTTTCGTATTTTCTGGTTCAATACCATTTTGTTTATAAGCATTCTCAACTGTAAAAGTGCTACCTGGAGTGTATGGCAAAATGGTATTAGCCATACTTCTAAAGACATGGGCTGCTCCATTTGAGGTCGAACCTGCTAGATAATGGTTCTCATCCGTCGTCGGGAAGCCGAGCCAGTGGGTAATTACCACATCTGGAGTATAACCAATCACCCACTGGTCACTAGTATATACTGAATTAAAAGCAGCCTCAGTAGTACCCGTCTTTCCAGCCATAACATAATCTGTTGGCGATGAACTAATTCCTGTACCATTGGTAAATGTCCCTAGCATCATGCTGGTCATTTTATCGGCTACCGACTTATCAATCACTCGTTTTTGAGAATTTTTATGACTCTTGATAACCTGACCACTGGCATTTTCAATACGAGTGATAAAATGCGCTTCAGACATCAGACCTTCATTAGCAAAGGCTGCATAGGCTTGCGCCATCTGGAGGGGATTCGTTTCTACGCCTCCACCGAGAGCGACTCCAAGAACTCGATCAACATTTTCCATATTCAGACCAAATCTCTCCCCAGCGTCAAAAGCTTTGTCAATACCTAATGCATTTACAGTCGCAACTGCCGGTAAATTGAGTGATTCAGCCAAAGCCTGATACATAGGTACTTCAGGAGAAGTCTTAATCCCTGCATAGTTGTCCACTTGATAACTATCGTACTGCATCGTATGATTATCCAGTTGCTTGTTTAAGGCCCATCCTGCTTCTACTGCAGGCGTATAAACCACTAAAGGTTTAATGGTTGAGCCTGGGCTACGCTTAGACTGAGTGGCATAGTTGAAATTGCGGAAGCCTGGTTTGTCATCGCCAGCTACGCTACCAACAACGCTACGCACCCCACCTGTTTTAGGCTCTAAAGCAACACTACCTGATTCAGCATGTGTTCCGTCTTCTGCCTTTGGAAATAGTGAGGTATTTTCGTAAACAACCTGCATGTTGGCTTGGTAGTTTTGGTCAAGTTCTGTGTAGATTCGATAGCCGTTGTTGACAATTTCTTCTTCTGTTAAATTGTACTTGGAAACGGCTTCGTTGACAACTGCATCAAAATAGGACGGGTAACGATAATCCGAAATCTTCCCTTCATACTTATCTTGCAGTTGAGAAGCCATATCTGCTCCAGCTGCTTCGGTCTCTTGATTTTTATCAATATAACCCGCTGCAACCATATTTTGCAAAACAGTATCCCTACGGTTGGTTGAAGTTTCAACAGAATTTAATGGATTATACAATTCTGGCCCCTTGAGCATCCCTGCTAGAGTGGCCGCCTGATCAAGCGTTAGTTGTGAAGCCGATACACCGAAATATTTCTTACTCGCATCTTCAACACCCCATACCCCATTCCCGAAGTAGGCGTTATTGAGGTACATAGTAAGGATTTGCTCCTTACTGTATTTCTTTGTCAACTCTAAGGCAAGGAAAAACTCCTTAGCCTTCCGTTCAACGGTTTGATCCTGAGACAGATAGGCATTTTTTGCCAACTGTTGAGTGATGGTGGACCCCCCTCCATAACGACCTGCTGTAAGGATGGCTAGAAAGAAACGACCGTAGTTTATCCCATCATTTTTATAAAAGGAACGGTCCTCTGTCGCGACGACAGCATTTTGTAAGTCTTTACTGATGTCTGTCAGTTCAACATAGGTTCCCTTTTGACCGGACAGGGCCCCCGCCTCTTTTTCTTCGCGGTCAAAAATCAGAGTTCGCGTTTTCAAGGCATTTTGCAAATCATTGACATTGGTAGACTTGGCTATCGCAAATAAGTAGGTTCCCACAAGCAAGCCAGCACTTAACCCTAAAATGATGACGATCTTTGTCAGATGATAACGACGCCAAAATTTCCGAATTGGCCCTACTTGTGACATTTTTTTTCTATCGCTCCGAGAACGACGCATGCTAGTAGAATCAGACTCCGCCGATTCATTCGTTTCTTTTTTAAAGAGAGAAAGAAACTTCTCAAATAATTTATCTAATTTCATGCGTTTATTTTATCATCTTCACCATGGGAACTCAAGAATTTAGCTACTCCCTATCCAAATAGGGCTTTTTTTGTTACAATATCTGTATGCAATTCACATTTACATTACCCGAATCCCTGCCTCAAATGACGGTCAAACAATTTCTAGAGGAACAACTCCTCATCCCTAGAAAAATCCGTCATTTTTTGAGAACCAAGAAGAACATCTTAATTAACCACGAAGAAGTTCACTGGAACGAGATAGTCAAAGCAGGGGATATTTGCCAATTGACTTTTGACGAGGAAGATTATCCCCCCAAAGAAATCCTTTGGGGAAATCCAGACCTCGTTCAAGAAGTTTATCAAGACCAACATCTTATTGTCGTCAACAAACCTGAGGGTATGAAAACTCACGGTAACCAACCAAACGAAATCGCCCTTCTCAACCATGTCTCTGCCTACGTTGGGCAAACTTGCTATGTCGTTCATCGTCTAGATATGGAAACCAGTGGACTAGTGCTTTTTGCTAAAAATCCTTTTATCCTGCCCATCCTCAATCGCTTGTTGGAGAAAAAAGACATCGCTCGCGAGTACTGGGCACTCGTAGAAGGACGAGTAGAGAGTAAAGAACTTGTCTTTCAAGATAAAATTGGCCGTGATCGACATGATCGCAGAAAACGAGTAGTAGATCCCAAAAATGGGCAATATGCTGAAACGCATATCAGTCGATTAAAGCAATTCCCAAACAAAACAGCTCTTGTTCGTTGCAAGCTAAAGACCGGTCGAACGCATCAGATTCGTGTTCACCTCTCTCATCACAAGCATCCTATCTTGGGCGACCCTCTCTATAATAGTAAATCAAAAGCAAGCCGGCTTATGCTTCACGCCTTTCGCCTTTCTTTTACCCATCCACTCACCTTAGAAAAATTGAGTTTCACTGTTCTATCGGATACTTTTGAAAAAGAATTAAAAAAGAATGGATGACATTATCATCTATTCTTATATATACAATATATACAAAAAAGCAAGGCCAGAAAGCCTTGCTTTTTTATCGACTCAAGAATTATTTAGCGATTTTTGCAAAGTATTCAAGAGTACGAACAAGTTGTGAAGTGTAAGACATTTCGTTGTCATACCATGAAACAACTTTAACCAATTGTTTACCGTCAACGTCAAGAACTTTAGTTTGAGTTGCGTCAAACAATGAACCGAATGACATACCTACGATATCAGAAGATACGATTGGATCTTCAGTGTAACCGTATGATTCGTTAGAAGCTGCTTTCATAGCTGCGTTTACTTCATCAACAGTAACGTTCTTATCAAGAACTGCTACCAATTCAGTTACAGAACCTGTTGGAACAGGAACACGTTGAGCAGCTCCGTCCAATTTACCGTTCAATTCAGGGATAACCAAACCGATTGCTTTAGCAGCACCAGTTGAGTTAGGAACGATGTTAGCTGCAGCAGCACGAGCACGGCGAAGGTCACCTTTACGGTGTGGTCCATCAAGAACCATTTGGTCACCAGTGTAACCGTGGATAGTAGTCATCAAACCTTCAACGATACCGAAGTTGTCATGAAGAGCTTTAGCCATTGGAGCCAAACAGTTTGTAGTACATGAAGCACCTGAGATAACTGTTTCAGTACCATCAAGAATATCATGGTTAGTGTTAAATACAACTGTTTTAACATCTGATCCACCAGGAGCAGTGATAACAACTTTCTTAGCACCACCAGCGTGCAAATGTTTTTCAGCAGCTGCTTTAGTAGCAAAGAAACCAGTTGCTTCAAGAACGATTTCTACACCGTCGTTAGCCCAGTCGATTTGTTCTGGATCACGTTCAGCAGAAACTTTAACGAATTTACCGTTAACTTCAAATCCGCCTTCTTTAACTTCTACAGTACCGTCGAAACGACCTTGAGTTGTATCGTATTTCAACAAGTGTGCAAGCATCACTGGATCTGTAAGGTCGTTGATGCGAGTAACTTCAACACCTTCTACGTTTTGGATACGGCGGAAAGCAAGACGACCGATACGTCCGAAACCGTTAATACCAACTTTAACTACCATTAGTGATTTCCTCCTTATGAAAATCATGAAAATTTTATTGTGAAAAGAGTAACTTGAATCACTACAAATCACCTTTCAACACACCTATTATATAACTATTTGAGTTTAATTGCAAGTATGGGCGTCGATTTTCTCTGTCAGTTTCTTTTTGATAAACTTCTTTCCCTACTCATAGCGTAAGGATTCCACTGGATCCATTTTACTAATCTTACGTGCTGGGAAGTAGGCTGAAATATAGCCAAGAAACAAAGCAAAAATAAGAGTTCCTGAAACGGAGAGAAGATTTAATTCAAAAACTTTAGAGATAGACGGATAGAAATGGTGGACAATAATATTCGCTAGGCTTCCTAGTCCTTGTGCAATGATAAAGGCTATTAGCAAGGCGATCCCTACAATCCAAAGAGCTTCGTAGATAAAGATTCCTTTCACATCTCTATTTTGATAGCCAACCGCCTTCATGACACCAATTTCCTTAGAACGTTGCATGATATTGATGTAAATAATGATCCCTATCATAACTGCTGCCACCACAATCGCTTGTGAAGAAAGCACAATCAGTAATCCCTGAATGACACGAATAAAGGTAATCACAATATCAAGAACGGCCTGTTGAGAAAGAACTGTATACTTCTTATTTTTCTGCAATTCTTCTATTACTGTTTTCGTACGAGAAGGATCTTTAAGTTCCAGAATAAAATAGGATACAGCCTTTGTAAATTCAGCTTCTTTTAAAATAGTTTCCATCTGGTTGGAAGCCATGAAACTATTGCTATCCTCTGCATCATCTTCGTCATTGATGACACGCACAATATGAGTTTGAAAACCTGCCAACTTGCTACCTTCAGCAGCATTTTCTACAATGGTTGCTGAAACTGGCTTGCCAATAACATCACTAGCTGTCAGATTTTCCCCTGTTTGTTCATTCCAATTTTTGAGCAAACTCATCGGAATCGTCAATCCCTGCTCGTTAACATCCGTATAAAGAGTGCCTGCTAACACTTTTTCTTTTTCATTGCTACTAACAGAAATACTTGTATCTTCATACAAACTCACGACTTGAGCATAAGAAGGCATAGATTGGCTAAATTCTACTTCGTGTCCGTCTATGCTAATCTTTGACATGGTCATGCTAAAAGGACTTTCTAGATATTTAATATTTTCTTTCCCAATCGTATCCACGATATAGTTCTTATCATCTTGGTTCAAAAAACCTCTGCCAGCAACACTAGAATTCAGCGCAATCTGAACTTGGGAAGGGAGCTTCCCCCCGTTGGTATTTTCATCAATCATCGAAATCAAGGCATTTCCTAGCCCAAACGAAACCAATACACCTACAAAACCAATCGAGGTTGCTACTGCAATCAGCAAGTTACGCCACTTTCTTTCCAAAAAGTTACCTAAAGAAAGTTTGAATTTGTTTTTAAAGGACAATCCTTTATTTTTTGACTTCTTCAACGACTTCACCATCCTTCATTTTGATAATCACATCTGCATATTCAGTAACCTCTGGGTTATGAGTAACAATCAGTACTGTTTTCCCAGCTTGGGCCAAATTTTTGAACACTTCTAAAACCATCTCTTGAGATTGAGAATCGAGCGATCCAGTTGGTTCATCAGCTACAATCATATCTGGTTGGTTTACCATAGCACGCGCAATGGCTACACGTTGTTTTTGTCCACCAGAGAGCTGTTTAACATTCTTAGCCATAAAAGGCTCCATCCCTAAATTATGAAGTTGTTCTTGGGCTATTCTTGTCATTTCTTTATCCGATAAATCTTTGACATAGAGAGGCAACTTAACATTATCCAAAACAGATTGATGGGGGATGAGATTGAAGTTTTGAAAGACAAACCCAATGTTGTCTTTGCGAAATTGCGTCAATTCAACCTCTGACAATTCCTTGAGAGACTCTCCTTTAAAGTCTAAAATTCCCTCGTACTCCCTATCTAAACCGCTGATAATATTTAATAGACTGGTTTTTCCACATCCTGACGGACCATAAATCGCAGTGATTTTCCCTTCAGCAATCTGTAGGTTAATATTCCTTAGAGCCTGCTCTTTATTATTCCCATCCAAGACGTAAAATTTTGAAATATTTTTAATGGATAAAATGGACATTACAATCTCCTTTAATCACTTGTGATATCGTGAACCGTTACAAACTACAATAAACAATGCTAATATAAATTAATCTAACAGAATCAGATTCAAAAAAAAATTCCTTCTTTTTTCGAATTCATTGTAACAAAAAAGCGACATTCCTCCAATGACAGAAATGTCACTCCTATAAACCCTTTAACAATATCTTTTTAGGTCCTCAGCCCATTCATTGTCTAAACTAATTAGTAACTGCTCATTACCAAACATCCTTGCCATCATTTTTGCTTCTTCATACTTTTGTTTGGCTGTTTCATAATCCATCTGAATATAATATTTCCACTCCACCATCAAGACAATTGGTTGTTTTTGAAAATCTCGTGTTTTCTGTCCTATTTTATTTAAGGTCTCAACTGCTCTCTTAAAATAATGAAACAGCCCCATAATTTCTATACAAGCTAAAGAAGCTAACAAGGAATCTCTAAGCAAGTCCAAACAATCGAACTCTATCTTATCAACCTGAGAACTTAATTTGTCATGAAAACAAAGAATGGTTTCATGCTCAGACTTTTTTATCTCACCCTCGTTTAAACCATCCATTAACTGACAGTTGAAATACAGTCTCAATTTCAACAATTCCTCAGCCCTGTATACATCTCTGGATAGTAAGTCTTGAAGACTGTCCTCAATCACACTACTTCCGTATAAGGAATTACTAGTCGCCCTCACCTCATCTATAGCTTGAAGACAATCCACTATCACTTTCTCATCACGTGGCAAATCATCATAAAAACATTCAAAAATCTCGTCAAAATATTTTTCCTTTCGTTCCTGCAACTCTTTGTCTCCATAGTCAGGATGATGAAGAAGAAAGTACTTTAATTCTTGGTAACGTTTGGGCAATTCCTTGTAGTCTGGCATCAAGACATACGATGGAATACCTAGCCTATCCGCAATATATTCCAGTGTTTTTATCGTAGGACGAAACTCTCCCTTTTCAATGCGCACCAACTGACGAACGGACAACTCTGACTCATCCCCACAAAAAACTGGACGACTAAGACCCTTCTCCTCTCTAAGGAGTCTTACCTTTTCCCCTAAATCATTCACTTCTCTCATTTACCTCTCGAATCTTTTCAAAAACTTTGATATTCAAATAACTATATGCGCTTATTATAACATTTTTCAAGAAAATGTACAAAAAAAGAGACAGGATAACTCCTGCCTCTAGGCTGATAAACAATTATTTGCGACGTCCTGGTCGTTCTGCATAACCATAGTAAGCATCTGCCATGATTTCTTCCATGTCAGCTACCATTGGCAAGCGTGGGTTTGCAGGTGAACATTGGTCTTCGTAAGCAAGTAAGGCAATTTCATGCAAGCTGTCTTTCCAAGCTTTTTCATCAATTCCAAAGCCTTTGAAGTTCATTGTGATTCCAACTGCTTCACCAAGATCGTAAACTGCTTTGGCATAAGCTTCAACCGCTTCTTCTGGTGTTGAGCAAGGAAGACCTAGCATACGAGCGATATCTTGGAATTTTTCATCAGCTTTCCAGTAATTGTACTTAGGCCATGTTGTAGTTTTAGATGGACGAGTTCCATTATAACGGATAACATAAGGAAGTAAAATAGCATTTGTACGTCCGTGAATGGTGTGGTGAACAGCACCAATCTTATGCGCCATTGAGTGACTCATTCCAAGGAAGGCATTTGCAAAGGCCATACCAGCCATTGTAGAGGCATTATGCATCTTTTCACGGGCTTCTGGGTCAGCTGTTTTTACAGATTTTTCCAAGTATTTGAAGACTAACTTGATGGTTTGAAGAGCAATACCATCTGTATAGTCATTGGCAAAGTTAGAAGTATAAGCTTCAGTTGCGTGTGTCAAGACATCCATACCTGTGTCAGCAGCAATAAATGCTGGAACAGATTCTACCAAAGCAGGGTCAACAATTGCAATGGTTGGTGTCAAAGCGTAGTCAGTGATTGGGTATTTCCGGTTGTTTGCCTTGTCAGAGATAACTGCAAACGGTGTTACTTCTGAACCTGTACCAGATGTTGTTGGAATACCGATATATTGTGCTTTCTTACCAAGTGATGGGAATTTGAAGGCACGTTTGCGGATATCCATGAATTTTTGAACGAGGTCACCGAAGTCAACGTCTGGCTGTTCATAGAACATCCACATACCTTTAGCTGCATCCATTGGTGAACCACCACCAAGGGCAATGATAGTGTCTGGTTCAAACGAACGCATTACTTCAACACCACGACGAACTGTTGTGATATCTGGATCTGGTTCAACATCTGAGAAGACTTGAATCGTGACTTTGTTTTTACGAAGATTCAATTGGTCAATCACACGTTGTACAAAACCAAGTTTTTCAATTGATTTATCGGTAACAATCATGACACGTTCGATACCTTCGCAAGTTTGAAGGTATTGGATTGAGTTACGTTCGAAGTAGATTTTTGAAGGAACTTTAAACCATTGCATATTATTTCTACGTTTTCCTACTTTCTTGATGTTAAGAAGGTTGATAGCGGATACGTTATCACCAACTGAGTTGTGTCCATATGAACCACATCCAAGTGTTAATGATGGAATGAAGGCGTTGTATACATCACCGATACCACCAAAGGTAGATGGAGAGTTCCAGATAATACGCATTGCCTTTATTTCCGTACCGAAACGTTTTGCAAGAGCTTCGTCTTTTGTATGGATAGCAGCTGAGTGTCCTAGACCATTAAATTCAACCATTTGACGAGCTTTTTTAAGTCCATCTTCAGTATCTTCAGCTTTCAAAACTGCAATAACAGGTGATAATTTTTCACGAGTCAATGGTTCTTTAATTCCAACTTCTGCACATTCAGCAGCCAAGATATTTGTACCTTCTGGTACTTTGAATCCTGCTTGCTCAGCAATCCATGCTGCTGGTTTACCAACAATATTTGGGTTCAATTTTGCACCAGCGCAGTTCTTGCTGTTAGCTTTTGCACCAAAACAGAATTCTTCCAAAAGCGCTTTTTCTTTCTTGTTGACAAAGTAAGTATGGTATGATTTGAATTCTTCTACAAATTCGTCATACACTTCTTTATCAATGATAACCGCTTGTTCTGATGCACAGACCATCCCATTATCAAATGATTTAGACATAACGATGTCATGAGCAGCTTGACGAAGGTCAGCAGATTTTTCTACATAGGCAGGAACGTTTCCGGCACCTACCCCAAGAGCTGGTTTTCCACATGAGTATGCAGCTTTAACCATAGCATTCCCACCAGTTGCGAGGATAGTCGCAACACCTTCGTGGTTCATAAGTGCCCCAGTTGCTTCCATAGATGGCTCTGTAATCCATTGAACACAGTTTTCAGGTGCACCGGCTGCGATGGCTGCATCACGAACGATTTGTGCAGCATGAGCAGAAGATTCTTGAGCTGATGGGTGGAAGGCGAAAACAATTGGGTTACGTGTCTTCAAAGCAATCAATGATTTGAAAATCGCTGTTGAAGTTGGGTTTGTTGTTGGAGTGATACCACAAATAACTCCGACCGGCTCCGCAATCTTCGTCAAACCTGTAATTGGATCATCTTCGATAACTCCAGCTGTTTTAACTCCACGCATATTGTTCACTACGTGTTCACAGGCAAATAGATTTTTTGTCGCCTTATCTTCAAATACGCCACGACCAGTTTCTTCAACTGCATGCTGTGCAAGGATACCGTGCGCGTCAAGTGCTGCAACAGACGCTTTTGCTACGATGTAGTCAACTTGCTCTTGGTTCAACTTGCGCATTTCATCAAGCGCAACCAAGGCTTTTTTCACGAGACCATCGACATGCTTTTCAGCAGCAAGTTGTTTTTCCTCTGGTGTTACTGTTTTTTTATCAGCCATATTATCCTCCATAGCCTTTAAGGATGTTATCCTTTGTTAATTTTTTCACAAGTTTATTATAACTCTTTTTTTATGCTTTGTAAACAGTTTCATAAGTATTTCACAAAGAATTTTTCTAAGTTTGTGATTTTTTTCTCAATATAGCTATGCAATAGAGTTTTGCTTGGATGATTGTGAAATTATGGAGAAAATTTTTTTATTTCACAAAGTTTTTCTAGTTGATAGTTAGTTATCGAATCCAAGTGCAGAAAGCGCTTTCTTCCTTACTTTTAAAAATAGCCTCCTCATCTGGAGACTACTGTTTTTGTTGGAAAACGCCTTGTTTAAAGGTTCCTTCATAGACAACTTCTTGCTCTGTCGTCAACTTTCCTTGACCTTCAGCCTGGCCATTTACAAAATCACCTTCGTATTTCCAGCCATCTTTTGATTGGAAAGTCCCTTTTCCATTAAAGGCTCCATTATTGAAATCACCTGTATATTGGTCCCCATTTTCAAAGGTCAGAGTTCCTTGGCCATTCATTTTCCCTCGTACCAAGGTGCCATCATAAACAAGAGTTCCGCCATCAAGTGTCAGGGCACCCTTTTTAGGTGTATTTAGTAGAAATACTGAAAGGGCACAGAGTGCAATTACGACTACTGCAATGAACTCTAGCCTAGGGCGAGTTAGGTAAACTCTATACTTTTCATAGATTTGTTTAAGCTTTTCCATTGTCACTCTCATTTTCTAATCGATCTAGCCAGCTTCGACATCCACTTGTGATGCGAGCATAGGTTTCCTCAAAATCTCCTGTATACCAAGGATCCGGGACACTTTCAGATGCAAAAGGGGAGATCTTATGCTGCAATTCCTGAGGACACATTTGACGCAGATCTGAAACGTTTGAAGCATCCATACCGATAATGTAATCAAACGATTCAAAGTCTTCTCTACGAATCTGGAGTGATGTTTTGTCTTTGTCATAAGGAATCTGATACTGCTGGAAAATTCCCTGCGTTCCCTTATGAATCGGATTGCCATGTTCCCATGATGACGTGGCACGGCTCTCGACTTGGTAATCGCTCGTCATGGATTTCATCACAAACTCTGCCATGGGGCTACGGCAGATATTTCCTAAGCACACAAATACTATTTTTCTCATCCCTTTTCCTCTCACTTCATAGAAAAACGGGAGTGACAGGTCCCGTTTTATTCTTCGATTGCTCCGCCTTCGTCAACAACTGTTCCTTCTGGTGTCACAGCCTCTTTGAGTGGCAACACTGTCTTGATAGCAGCCAATTCAAAAGTCAAATAAACGCCATCTACATCAAGTACAATTGTTCTCTTCTCAGTGTCTACTTCATCCACTGTTCCGTAAAGGCCGCCAATTGTAATAACTTCATAGCCCTTTTGAAGCTTGTTCAAGCTTTCCATACGCTTTTGAGCTTGTTTCTTTTGAGAACGTTGCATAAAGAACATCAAGGCCATCATACCTACAAGCATGATTAAAAAAGTAATATTTGGATTCATTGTTTTCTCCTTTGTCTTTTACATAGGACTACTATATCAAATTTCAGCTACTTTTACAAGGTTGTACCTTGTTTTTATGGTTATAAAAAATCAGAGTTTTCACTCTGATTTCTACGATTATTTCAAGTTTTGAACAACTTTGACTAGATTTTCTACCGTAAATCCGTACTCTGCTAATACTTTTGGTGCTGGGGCAGATGCTCCGAAAGTATCAATACCGAGAACTGCACCATCTAGACCAACATATTTGTACCAGTTTTGAGTTGCACCCATTTCGACTGCAACACGACGGCGAACTGCATTTGGAAGGATTTCTTCCTTGTATGCTGCATCTTGTTTATCAAAGACATCTGTAGATGGCATGCTGACTACACGGACTTTTGCGCCTTGGCCAGCCAATTCTTTGGCAGCTGCAACAGCTAGATTGACCTCTGAACCTGTCGCAATCAAGATTGTATCAAAGTCTGCCGCATTTTCATAGACAACATAGGCACCTTTTGCAACCTTGTCAAAGTCTGTTCCCTCTTCGACAGTCAAATTTTGACGTGTCAAGACAAGGGCAGTTGGTGTTTTTTCGCTTGTCACGGCAAGGTACCAAGCCGCTTGAGTTTCACGCGCATCTGCTGGGCGGAAAACATTCAGATTTGGCATGGCACGGAGACCTGCTAAGTGTTCAACTGGTTCGTGAGTTGGACCATCTTCACCAACTGCAATAGAATCGTGGGTAAAGACATAAGTCACAGGAAGTCCTTGCAAGGCTGACAAACGAACAGCCGCCTTCACATAGTCAGAAAAGACGAAGAAAGTTCCACCATAAACACGAAGTCCACCGTGAAGAGCCATCCCGTTCAAAATCGTTCCCATTGCAAATTCACGAACACCAAACTGAATGTTGCGGTTCAAGCGATTAGCGTCGTCTTGAAGTCCATCCGTTTTGATATAAGTCATGTTTGAGTGAGCGAGGTCAGCTGATCCACCTAGGAAAGTTGGCAATTTAGCAGCTACAACGTTCAAAGCATCTTGACTTGAATTACGAGTTGCTTGAGAGAAGCCATTTTCTAAGGCTGGGAAGTCTGCTGGAGTCACTTCAACTGGATCACGGCCGTCGATAATGGCTTCTACTTCTGCAGCCAGTTCTGGATGCGCTTCTTTATAGTCAGCGACTAATTTAGTCCAAGCTTGATAAGCTGATGCACCACGGTCTGCAACATTTTCCTTGAAATCAGCATAAACTTGATCTGGAATTTCAAATGGTTCATAGTCCCAACCAAGCGCTTGACGAGTAGCCGCAGTTTCATCTGCTCCAAGAGGAGCACCGTGTACCGCATTAGTTCCTTGTTTGTTTGGAGAACCGTATCCAATCACAGTCTTCACTTCAATCAAAGATGGTTTGCCTGAAGCTTTAGCTGTTTCGATAGCCGCATGGATAGCTTCCAAGTCTGTTCCATCTTCAACCAAGGCTGTATGCCAACCGTAAGCATTGTAACGGTCACGAACACTTTCTGTAAAGGAATCCTTTGTCTCACCATCCAAGTTGATATCATTTGAATCATAAAGAACCACCAACTTGTCGAGTTTTTGTAAGCCTGCGTATGAAGCCGCCTCACTTGAGACACCTTCCATCAAATCTCCGTCTCCACAGATCACATAAGTATAGTGGTCAAAGATATTGAAGCCTTCGCGGTTATACTTCGCTGCAAGGAAACGTTCTGCTTGGGCAAAACCAGTAGCAGTAGAAATCCCTTGACCTAGAGGACCAGTTGTAGCGTCAACCCCTGCTGTATGGCCAAATTCTGGATGACCAGGTGTTTTAGAACCCCATTGGCGGAAACTCTTGATTTCATCCATGCTAACATCTTCAAAACCAGAAAGGTGAAGAAGGGCATAGAGAAGCATAGATCCGTGTCCTGCTGAAAGAATAAAGCGATCGCGGTTGATCCAGTTTGGTTGGGCTGGATTGATACGAAGTTGTTTTGTGAAGAGGCTATAGGCCATAGGAGCAGCCCCCATAACCACCCCTGGGTGACCTGAGTTTGCTTTGTTGATGGCGTCAATACCTAGAAAACGAATTGCATTAACAGATAGATTTGACATAGAATTTCCTTTCTCTTTGAGGTGATTAATGAATCACACATCCTATTTTACTATTATATGAAAAAATGCATAGAATAGCAATAAAACAATTTGCGTTCATCTAACACATTTGATTTTCTATTTCCTCGTCACTTCATAGTACGGAAGCAAGCGAGTATAAACGTCTTCTAGCTTCTCCAATATCCCTTCTACTGACTGATTTTCAATAAGGGAAACATCTGACTTGACCAAAACTTTACGGACTTCCTGACTTCTCACCTTCTCGCATAAAGTACGACGGTTCTCCTCAGTAGCCTCCATCTTATGACTTTCCCCATTTGAGTAGACTAGATAATAAATTCCTTCTACCACTGGAATTTCTAAAACCTTGGCTTGCTTGCCTAAGGTCTGTTCGTCTTTCTTACGCTCGATGAAACTGACCTCTAAAGAAATCCCATAATCAGCAGGTGTTCCATACAAACGAAGAGCCATCATAGGTTCTGTCACTTGTCCGTCTCTCTGTAGATAGGCCCAGAAATGCGGCCGCAAGCGTTGTGCTTGGTTCATCCACTGACTAGTCTGTTGCAGTTGCCATTCTGGATGACTTGCTTGAAAGGTTTTGACCAATTCTGTGAAAGCCTTTCGGGCCTCTTGACCTTTTCTTCGCAAGGTCAACATCTTTTCTCTTTCATCACCAGCTTTATCAGGATTACAGTACTGGACCCCTGCAAATGATAGGTATTCTCTAACTGCTTTCAGCATATCTGAATCTTTCCTTTCCTAGCAAAAAATCAGGATGACCCTGATTTTACTTTGCTTATTCTGCATCTACGACAACATAGCGATTTGGCTCATCACCCTCAGAGTAACTCGTCACGCCATCCATGCGTGAAATAATGCGAT
This sequence comes from Streptococcus halitosis, assembly GCF_023147855.1. Lineage (GTDB taxonomy): Bacteria > Bacillota > Bacilli > Lactobacillales > Streptococcaceae > Streptococcus > Streptococcus halitosis_B. Next base: position 24,836 of record NZ_JAHXOP010000006.1, on the reverse strand, counting down.
GGATAATCTTGCGTTCGCTATTTGACATTGGATCTGTTTGTTGGCTACGCCCTTCTTCTAAAACGCGAGTCGCCAATTTTTGAGCGTAGGTTTGCAAGACTTCTGCACGGTGTTCAACGTAATCATTGACATTGATTGTGATGTAGAAGGTTCTTGAATAGCGATTATAAAGGTAATTTTGCGCTAACAGTTGAAGAGCCTTCAAGACTTTTCCATGATAGCCGATAATACGGCCTGGTTCGTTGGTGTCAATTTGAAGATTGATGGTACGACGATTGTAGTCGCTTGAAATCGTACCTTCAACATCCATATCATCCACAATGGTTTGAACGTAGCTCGCTACTTCTGTTGCCACTTGTTCGATATCATAACTTGGCTCTACTTTTAAGCCCAAATCTTCCAACGATTGGCTCGCTACTTCTTGCGTTTCAGCTTCTTGTTCTGGGGCAGACTTAACTTCCTCAGCAACATCTTCTGCTTGCAGTTCATTTAAAATTGAAATATGACCTGTTTCTTCCAAAATCGTGCTGGCATGTTTTTCATTTTTCAAGATTTCAGCCTTGACCTCTTCAGAAACACCTTGACCTTCTTCTTCAATCTTCTTGATGGCTTCCACTACATGCCCCAAATCAACTGTTGCTTCGCTGACGCTCTTTACTGGTTCATTCTTTTCATTGACTTCTTTTGGAACCCCTTTAATAGCCTGCTGATTGGCTTTGATCACTGTCGTTTCACTAATCGCTTCGATATCAACTTGAGCTGGCTTCTTACCAAACAAGCCTAAGAACCCTTTTTTCTCTTTCGAAACAACCTTGATGTGGGCCTTCATTCTTGGAATGTCTAATTCTTTCAATCCTTTTTGGATTGCCTCTTCAACCGTTGAACCTGTAAATAGTACCATTACAAGATTCCTCCTTATTTTTTCTTTTTCTGTGCTTTTTTCAAGGCTTTTCTCTTCTTACCTTCTAAATCTTTTTCTGCTTGCGCCACTGCTTCTCTTTCAGCAATAATCTTGAAAGGATTGTTCAAGAAATAGGTTTGCAAAACTTGGTAAGCATTGGATACAGCCCAGTACAAGGCAACTCCACTAGGTGCAGAGATGGCAAAGATAAAGATCAGTACCGGCATACCATACATCATCCCTGTCGTAGCTCCACTTTTTTCGGATAAAGCTTTATTCGATAACCAGCTACTCAAGAAGGTAAAGACTGCCGCCAAAATCGGAAGGACAAAACTTGTATCTACTCCTCCCAAATTAATCCATAAAAAGTGACCTGTTTTCAAAAAGTCTACTCGACTCAAGGCTTGAAAGAGCGCCAAGAGAACCGGCATTTGTATTAAAATCGGCCAGAGAGAGGAGGAATGTTTGATTCCTAACTCTTTATAAACCTTACGCATCTCCTGGTCTAGCTTGGTTCTACTTTCCATATCACGACCCGGGTATTGCTCTCGCAAAGCCTTGATGCGTGGCTGAGCCTCTTGCATTTTTCTAGAGGCAACCATCTGTGTCTGAAAGACTGGTAATAGAATCGTCCGAATCAAGATTGTGAAGAGGATAATCCCCACTCCGATACTAATGTCAAAGGACAAAAAGCGGATAATTTCAGCAAAAAAATAGACGAATTTACTCCAAAAATCTGTCGAGTCTGCTGTTATATCGCTAGCTGTACTATTTGTTGCACAGGCCGTCATGATAACCAAGGACAAGCCCAACAAACTAGTCAACTGTAGTTTCTTTTTCACTCCCATTTCCTTCCTGGTAAATCTTTGATAACTTTAATACGTGGAGTAGATTTTTCTCCATCTCTGCATATTCCAAGGTTTCCACCCCTTTTCGGGCAATCACGACAAAATCAACATGCTCTACTAAACTCCCTTTTACACTTTGTAGAATGTGTCGGATTCGTCTCTTAATTTGATTTCTGGTAACTGCATTCCCCAGCTTTTTGCTGACGGACAGTCCTACTCGAAAATGGTTTTGCTGGTTTTCCAATTGGTAGACAACAAATTTTCGATTGGCAAAACTTGTTCCGTCCTTGAAAATCGCCTTAAAATCTTTCTCTCTTTTTACACGAAAGCTTTTCTTCAAAACTCAACTCCATCTATTAAATTACTACTATTATACCATATTTTTTGAAAAAGCCAATAACAGCAAGGTTTTAGACATTTTCTGCATAAAAAAAGCTGGAAAATCTCTTCCCCAACTTCTTTCTACAATCAAATTTTATGTGCATTTACTTATTTTTTCAAGCGTTCAACATCGCGTGCAATCACCAATTCTTCATCTGTTGGAATAACCAAGACACGAATTTTCGCTGCGTCCGTTGAGATATCTCCCGTTACACCAAAGACGTTCTTTTCTGGATCCACATCACAACCAAACCAAGAGATACCTGAGATGACATCTTCACGTACGTTTGCAGCATTTTCACCGATACCTGCTGTGAAGATAATCGCATCTGCTCCATTTAGGACTGCAAGATATTGGCCGATATGTTTTTGGATACGATCGACATACATTTCATAAGCCAAAGTTGCATCATGGTCTCCTGCTTCCATGGCAGCAATCACATCACGCATATCGCTTGACTGACCAGAAACTCCCATGAGCCCTGATTCACGATTGAGAACGCGACTAATATCTTCTGGGGTATTGAAATCCTCTGTATATTGCATGAGATAAGGGATGATAGCAGGGTCAATATCCCCTGTACGAGTTCCCATCATCACACCGCCGAGTGGTGTGAATCCCATAGAAGTATCCACAGACTTCCCACCCTTAACAGCTGTGATAGAAGCCCCGTTACCAATATGGCAGGTAATCAATTTCAAATCTTCTAGAGGACGACCCAAAAGTTTCGCTGCTTCTCCTGCGACAAACTGGTGGCTTGTACCATGAGCACCGTATTTACGAACCTTGTTTTCCGTGTAGTATTTAGTTGGTAGAGGATAGCGATAAGCCTTCTCTGGCATGGTTGTGTGGAATGAGGTATCAAATACGACAACACTGGTAATATCTGGAAGCAATTCCTTAAATGCGCGGATTCCAGCTGCGTTAGCTGGATTGTGAAGAGGAGCCAAGAGTCCCAACTCCTCAACTTTTTCTATCACATCTCCCTCAACAACTGTTGATTCCTTGAAATATTCACCACCTGCAACGACGCGGTGTCCGACACCTGTAATCTCATCGTACCCTTTGATGATGTCAAAACGAATCAAATCATCCAATAAAATTTTAACGGCTTGTGTGTGATCTTCAATATCAAGAATTTGTTGCTCCGAACGACCGTTAAATTTTACTGTTGAAATTGAGTCTTTCAATCCAATACGTTCAATCAAGCCTTTAGCCAAAACTTTTTCCTCAGGCATTTGATAAAGTTGCCATTTCAAGCTTGAGCTTCCTGCATTGATTGCAATTGTTTTTGTCATAAGATGATACCTCTTTTTTAAGCGTTTTCATCTATTATAACAAAATCTCTTTTATATTTCAGTACCTTTGCTCCAATTTTGAAAATTTTCTTTAAAGGTCAACAAAACTGACGGATCTTGCAAGCTAGTAAGAGGGTAAACAAAGGGTTCTATTTCTTTATCTCTTTTCTTCTGTAAGACAAAAATACTTTTAGCTTGGCTTGCAGTTGAGAAAATATCCTCTGGCAGAGCGATGATGGCAGCCAGACTCACTTCGTCTTTGAGCCACCCTTTTAATAAGTCACTTTGAGGACTGGTCAATAAATCACTCGGAGCTAGAAAAATAGCATAGCCATCTGACTTAAGGTACTTGAGCCCTTGCTCCATCAGCAAATGATGGGCATAGGTATGCTCTTGACTAGAAGCCACTTGATAGCGCGAAGCGATGGCATCGTCTGGGTAATAGCCAACAGGCAAGTCGCTAATGACCACGTCGCTTTCCTTAAGCATTTGCGGACGAACCGCGTCGCCTTGAACAAAACCAGCCTGTAAACCAATCACATCTGCCATACTGGCTGCCAAATCAATCAGCAAGTCATCCACTTCGATTCCCAAGTAATCTACTTTTTTAGAGAGAGAAGTCAAGAAAGTAGCCCCCAAAATGCCCATACCAGAACCTATTTCGAGGATGCTAATTTCCTCTTGTTCAAACAATTCTTCCACAACAAGTACCAAGAGGAGGGCAATGGCATCTGGAGTAAACTGGTGATTGGCCTGTAAAGGCTCCGTTTGTCCTGCCTTCATCAAGAGAAACTGGTAGGTCTTGAGCCACTCTTCCTTGCGAAGCGCTAAGCGTTTAAGGGCTTGATTGTTCTCTTTGACCTGCTCTAGTTCGGTCTCGCCATCTAGGTAGATACTATTTTGCTCTACCAAGGCATCATAAAAGTTGGTCGCCAAATCACTTTGGATGACTTGGACATTCTCTAGTAAATACGTATAAGCTTGTTCTATTTTTTCAAAATCCATATTCCTATCTTATCAAATTTCCCTCCTTTTTTCCATCTGAAGAGAAAAAATCACTGCTTTAGTCAGCGAGTGATTTTTGGGCTACAGTTAAAAAGAGCTCTGCGTAATTTTCTAGGAAAAGACCTTCAGCACTGTACAGAATCTGACTGTCAATGCTCGAAAAACTAAACTGGTCGAGTTTGGTTTCCAGTTCAGCTAAATCAAAACCATGGTGGTTGGTATCTGTCTTGACAAAATCAGCAATGAGAACCTGTCCATTCTCCCTAAGGTGATGGTGAAACATGGCAAGAGTCGCATCTAGATCAGGCATATGATGAAGAACCCGACTGACAACAATTATGTCAAATTGCTGCTCCAAGGGATTTGCCAGTAAATCCTGCTCCAAAAACTGGATATTCTTGATGTCTTGCTGCTCCGCTTTCAAACGAGCTTGCTCCAGCATTTTCTCAGAAATGTCTACAAGAGTGACAGACTTAGCCTGCTTGGCTAGGGGCAAGGCTAACAGACCCGTCCCACCACCGAAATCCAGAATTTCTTTGTCTGATAGAAGTTCCATCTGTGCTTCAACTGCTTGACAAACCAAGTTTGCAAGAAAGATATTTTTGGGCGAATCAAAGGTTTCTGCTTTGTGATTAAAATCGTGTTTCATGCTTTTAGTTTAACACAAAGTAGTTGAATTGACTAGGAATTGTCTTTCTTATCTGCCTTATTTTCTGTTTTTGTCTGATTTGGTTCTCGACTTGAATCAGTCACTACCTTTTCCTTTTTATCCGTTTTCTCTTCTTTGATTTTCCTTGAAGGTAAGAGAAATTCATAGTTGCTCTTACTCATACGAACACTTGTTGCAAAACCTGTTTTCGTATTTTGATACCTGACTTTTCCTAAGTTGAAGACTCGTTCCCCACTTTCTTGCTCAGCCTTATCTTTACTTCGCTTGGCCATGGCAAAAGCGACCAACTTTTCTTTATTTAAGGCAAAGTCCTTGTGATGAGCTACTTGCCGATTCAAATAAAACTGCAACAACAGACTAAAGATAGCTGCCATGGTGACTGCATATAAAAGAACGCCTGCCTTAACTTTTTGCTTTTTCCACACGATAGATGAACTCCCTTTCTAAGCCCTTTTGAAATTGGAAGCGAAAGCGAACCAATTGGTTTTCCTCTGTAATCTGTGCTGATTTGAGTCCATAAACCATAGGTTGGTAGCCCCTTCCGCTGGTATCCGTTTTTCGAAAATCATCCGATTTAGACTTCCCTATAGAGATATCCTTACCATCCTGTTTCATGTAGAGGCGATTGCCTTCCACCTTTTCAAACTGCGAACGCTCTAACTCTGCCTCCAGTTGATCCACAAACAAGAGCCACTCCTTTTGCTCGCTTTGCTGCTGGTAACGAACTTCTGAAATGAGGAGCTGACTCATAGCTTGAAAAAGGAGTAAGCCTCCGCTAACGACGATAAGGGCAATCAGAGATTCTAAAAGAGTGAACGCTCTTACCTTACTGCTCTTTAAGGTCGAGCAACTTCTCTGAACCATGGTAGACCTCCAATCCCTTTTCACTAGCAAATACCTGAATCTCAACTCCGTTTATGTTTACTTGATTTTGCCCTGTTTGCAGAGCCATCTTAGCTACACGCAAGGCTTCTTCTTTTTGCAAGATTTCTGCCTCTTCTTGTCTATTTTTCTGAATTTGCCCCAAGAGGAGGGTTGCAATACTGGCAAATATGGCTAGCGCTACTACTGCTTCTAGTAAGATCACTGCCCTAATTTTTTGTTTCCTTAATGCGTTTAATTTTTCCATTTCCTAGATATAATTGATAGCGAATCGCTCCTTTGCTAGTCTGAAATTCAACCTTAGCCAGGGACGAATTGCCCCCAGCTCGGTCAAATATAATGCTTTGTCCAGATGGTGCCTGAATCCCTTTTGGAACGGTCAAGTTTTGACTGCCATTGCTGATCGTCTGTCCATCTAAGTTCAGACTGGTTTTTTGCTGACTGGCAACACTGTGTTTTTGCGTTTCCCGATAGAGTTCTTCAAACTCCATAAAGAAAATCTGCTCCTCTACCGCCGCAAAACTGGACTGAACAGAACCGGACAAGCCCAAAGCAAGGATACTCACAAGTCCCAAAACTAAGAGACTTTCAAGCATAGTAAAGGCCTTAATCTGCAACAGTTTGACTGGTTTTTTGTTTTGCATGGTAGTCTTTATAAGCTTTGGCTTGCTCAGCTGTGATACGACCGTCCGCTTGTAATTTGCTAAGGCTAGCATCTTCATTCTTGTCCAGACTATAGAGCTCTGCCTGGCTTTCTACGACCTTGACAACAGCAGCTTTTCCTTTATCATCTACGGCATCCTTTTGCTTAGTCAAATTGGGCACAAAGAGCAAGAGAAGAACACTGATGATTAAAAGGACGACTAGCATTTCTACCAAAGTGAAAGCTTTAACCTTAGCTTTTTTTAGTTTTGTCATGAATTTTTTCATTTTAAAAATTTACCTCCATATTTTGATACATGGGCATAAGCATTGCCGCATAAAGTAAAACGATAATCAGGGCCACAAAGATAAAAACCAGTGGCTGTACCAGATTCATGGTACGATTAACTCGGGTAAAAAAAGCTTCCCAAGTTTTTTCAGCATAGATTTCCAACTCACTCCCCAGCTTGGACTTGACTTCTCCATACTCGATGATGAGACTCAACTCCTTCTTAAAGAATGGATATCTCGCTATGGTTTGAGAAAATTCGCGGCCATTTTGCAGGGCTTGAGCTAGATCTTGACCGATTTCTTTAAAAAGCTGAGAACCTTGTTTCTGCATGATCTGAAAAATCTGCGTCAGCTCCATTCCCTGTGAAACCATATTGCCCCATTCACGCGCATAATAAGCTGTCAGATAAGTCTGGACAAAGATTCCTAGAAAGGGAATCCGTGCCAAAATAGAAAAGACCCGCATCTTGGAACTTCTTTTATAGAAAGTGAGGGCTAAAAGTAAAGATAGAGAGCAAACCAACACTAGTCCAAGAAAAATTTGTGGCAGATTACCGATGATTTGGGTGGCAATATTGCTACTGTCCAGTTGGGGTAGTAGATAGTTTCTCAATCCCAGCATGATTAGCAGGAGAAATCCCAGCAAAATCAAAGGATAGGTCGCCACTTCGATTAACTTTTTCTTAACCTTGGCCAAATTATCCAAATATTCTTCTATCTTTCCCAAACTCAGATGAAGATTCCCATGAACTTCAGCTAGGGATAACTGAGTCACAATAGCACTTGAAAAACCCAAGCTGTCCATCATCTCTGAAAATGATTTCCCCTGAGACAAGCCTTGGTGCATCTGGGTCACATAGTCCTTTTCCAGCAAGGCACTTCTCCCCAAGAAAGAAATAATTTCCACCAAATGAAAACCACTGGAGAAGAGGTTGTTAAACAAGGTGATGATTTTCTTCTGCTTAGCTGTAGCTAATTTTTTCCGTTTTAGCCTGAAGACTTGTGATATGTCCATCTTTAAGAAGCTGGTCAATCTGCGCATTCCACCTGGTTGGCTGATGTTCCTGATAGTCTTTGTTTGCAAAGTCAACGATTCCTCCTCCCCCGATTAATCTCTGATAGCAGACACCTTGCAGGACAACTGCTAGTTCCTCCTCCGTCACACCCAACTCCAGAAGGCGTTCATAAACTCCTCGGATACTCTTGGCATGAATGGTTGAAAAGACTGTCGCCCCTGTCAAACTGGCTCTAACCACTGCACGCGCCGTCTCGCTATCACGAATTTCACCGATAATCAAGAGATCTGGACGATGACGGAGAGACAGTTTGATCAGATTTTCATAGGTCAGTCCAATCGCCTCATTCAACTGCAACTGCAACATCTCTTCCTGCTTGATCTCGACAGGGTCTTCAATGGACATGACCTGCTGCCCCTTAAAGAGGGACTTGGCTAATTCGTGCATCAAGGTCGTCTTGCCACTTCCGACGGGACCTGCAAATAGATAGAGACCCCGTTGCCTGTACTGCTTGCCCAGTTCGTTCATATCCTGAAACCAGAAATGCAAATCCTGCTCCTCATCGTGTAACAAACGAATGACCAAACTCTCATGCCCCCGATAATCTCCCACGGTAGACAAACGCAGAGAAGACACCTTCTCCCCATGCTGATAATCGCAAGAGCCCAGCTGACTACGCCTCTTCTCTCCTACATTCATACCCGCTACAAACTTAAAATGACTAATCACAGCAGCTAAAACATCAAACTCATAGGAGTCAACTAGACACCGCTCGTCTCCAATCCGCATGTGAAGCTCATAGCACTTTTCCTTGGGGATAAAATAGATATCCTGAGCCTTCTTTTCTTTCGCAGTCGCAATAATTTTCTGTGCAATTTCTTGTACCATACCGCCCTCCTTATCTAACTATTCGCAAAAAAATAAAAAAAGCAACTTAAAAAGTTACTTTTTATCTCCATTTCATACGGCAAGAACGGTGTTTTTCTTGGCCTGTTTGTTTTTCGTAGCCTGGACGTAGCTTTTCATCGGGGATGACTTGCTCATCCTGTAAAAGTGCCAAAGAATGGTACTGCTGCAAATACTCATCGCACTCATCACACCAGCGTTTATCAGCAGGATCCCAAAAAATAGTCATCAAATCACTCCGACTCTTATAAAGAGGATTCTTCTTTTCCAGCTCAAACCAGCATGATTTATAATATTTTAGAGCATCATAATACTTATCAAAAGATTGACTCATGATGACATCTTCTTCCCAACCTTCTATGAACCACCACGGTTCAAAATCCCCATACATTTCTATAACACGATACATTCTTACTACTTCCTTTGTACCGTATATTATATCTAATTTTTTAATACAAGAAAAGGATTTTGCTTATTTCCCCCATTAGAAACTTCTTTAAGAAGCCTGTTATTTTCATCTGATAATAAAAATAGGAGTCCTTTATTGACCCCTATTTTTATCTTCTTAGGCTTGATAACGTTTCACACCATCTAGGTAGGTTGCTACCAATTCCAAATCTTTATCTAGTACGATAAAGTCGGCATCGTAACCTTCACGGATTTGACCACAGACATCATCGATGTGAACAGATTTTGCTGGGTTGAGGCTGGCCATCATGACTGCTTCATGCGGATTCGCAATTCCCCATTCGACCACATTCTTCAAACCATCTTTGAGTTTAAGGATAGAACCTGCCAAATTACCTGTCGATTTGAGGCGAGCAGTTCCATTAGCAACAACTACTGGGAATTCTCCCAACATGTAATCTCCATCTTCCAAGCCACCAGCTGTCATACAGTCTGTGATAAGGGCGATATTTTCAGTTCCTTTTTGCTTGAGCAAAATATCACAGGCCTTTGGATCTACGTGGTGACCATCACAAATCAATTCAGCGTAAGTATGTGGCAACTCATACATGGCTCCCACCATACCGAGCTCACGGTGAGTCAACCCACGCATTCCATTGTAGGCATGTACCCAAACACTCGCTCCAGCATCGACTGCTTTTTTAGCTTCATCAAAAGTCGCATTGGAGTGTCCAAGAGCAACAGTCACTCCTTCACCCGTAATTGTACGAACAAAGTCTTCTACACCTTCACGTTCTGGCGCAAGGGCAATTTTATTGAGCAGGCCATTAGCTGCTTTTTGCCAAGCACGAAACTCATCCATACGAGGATCTTTCATGTAAGCAGGATTTTGAGCTCCTTTGTATTTCTCTGTGAAATAAGGGCCTTCAAAATAGATCCCACGAATCTTGGCTCCACTTGCTTCCTGGTAACGAGCACCGATATTTTCAGTTACCGCAAGCAACTGCTCGTAAGAGGAAGTCAACGTCGTTGGCAAGAAGCTGGTAACACCTGTGCTAAGCAATCCTTCACTCATGGTATGAAGGGTTCCTTCGATATTATTATCCATGACATCGACACCGCCAAATCCATGAATATGGGTATCCACAAGTCCTGGGGCAATGCTATAACCGGTATAGTCAATCACCTCAGCTCCTTCAGGAATCTGTTCTACATGCTTGCCAAACTTGCCATCCACAAGTTCCAAGTAACCGCCACGACGAACTCCGTGTGGGTAGAAAAACTGATCCGCTTTAATATAATTAGGCATAATGATAACCTCCTTGATAGATTGATTCTAGAATTTATTATGTCAATTACATTATAAACCTTTCTTTTTCATTTGTAAATGGTATAGACCTATTTTCTAGAGATATTTTAAAAGAGCTGGATTTCTCCAACTCTTTGATCTTATTTTGATTTTACAGGTAGCTCTTGAGCAGCCTTGACAGCAGCTGCAATCGTTTCTGCGTAAAGTTTAGCACCTTCTTCAATCATGTTGCTATCATTTCCAAAGTGGACTTGGTCAGTTCCAGCCCAGATTTCAGGGTGTTCCTTAGCGACCTTATTCCAGTCAGCAATGCTCACATATGGATTCTTTTCAGCTAATTCTCTCGTATAAGCCGCATACTGCTCCACTAATGCATAAGTGTCCTTGCTCTTGTCTCCCTCATAAGGTGTCACCAGTATCAGATGGTGCCCTTTCGGTAGATTGTTCACGATGCTGTCCAAATCATTCTTATAGCCTTCAGGATTGTTGACCCCCGTTGCAATGACAACTGTTTTTAAAAGCGCCTTGTTCTGGCTATTATTGAGCATGATGTCATTGGCTTGCTTGGTCGTCCGACTAACCTGAGCATTGATATTTGCATCAGGAAGTGCCTCTTTTAAAGCCGTATTGGCACGTAAAGTCACTGAATCCCCAATCAGACTCGTTCCCTCAGAAATTCCTAGGCGACTGACTTCAGCTTGTTCAGCAAGAGTCTTTGTTTGTCCTATATTGGTCTGAGCTTGCTTGAAACCATTGACCATCAAGTCTGTCTCAAAAGCTCCAACCTGAGGAGCTGCAGCTATGATAATCAAAGTAAGTAAGGAAAGGGCGCCCACAACACTAGCACTAATAGGTTTGATATGACGCAGTTTAGTGATTTTTCTAACTAAAGCGTTGGTCTTACCAGCAATCAATGGCTCAATAATATAGAAGGATAGGATAGCAAAGAAATAAGAAAAGATAACGGTTAAAATAACAGCGGGCAGATTGCTCATCAACTGCGAAAAGATAATATAAAAAGGCCAGTGGAAGAGATAAACCGCGTAGCTGGTATCCGCTAAAAATGTGATTATATGAGGTTCTTGTATCTCAGGCGTTTTCTCATGCAAAACACGCGCAGCAAAAATCATGGTCACGGCCGCTAAACTTGCCAGTAAGAAACCGAATAGATAAGCAAACAGGTAGGTGAACTTGACAAAGAAAGTCAAGAGCACTAATACCAAAAGACCTGCAGCAAACACCAGTAAATTCTGACGAAGATCCCACGTCCGGTCAAACTGCTTGACTAAATCGCTCGTCTGACGAACACCCACAACCGTCGCTAAAATGCTTCCTAAAAAGAAGGGATAAACATGGGTTAAACTTGAAAAGTAGACAGACGAATGGGAGCTAGCCATTAGACTACCAATAAACATAGAGAAAAAGCTAATGATGAAAGCTCCCGCAGAAAGGAGAAAGACCATCCCTCTCAATTGACTACTAGATTTTGAACGTTTCGATAAGAACCAAACCACTAAGCCCCAGAGAATATAGTAGTGAACCTCAACAGCTAGACTCCAGTTATGAACAAAGAGATGCGGAATGAACTGGGATTCGTAACTTCCCCCTGTTAACATCTCATAGAAGTTGGTCATGAAACCAAAAACTCCAGCAATCTGGCCACCAATTCCAGCAACATAGTCTTGGCGAACTAGGAGGGTAAAGGGCATGGTCACCAAAACCATCAGAACCACAGGTGGTACGATGCGGTAAAACCGTCTCTTAAAAAAGCCTAGTAAATCAATCTGGCGTTTTTTCCCAAATTCTTCTAAAAGGAGGGCAGTAATCAAAAATCCTGAAAAAGTGAAAAAGACATCTACCCCAAAGAAGCCTCCAGGAAAGATTGTTTGAAAGAAGTGGTACAAGAGCACCAAAAGTAAACCTGTAATCCTAATCAAGGAAAACCATTTAATACGCATACGAGTTTATTCCCCACTCAATTAGATCGTAAAAACATCTAATTTTATTCCATAATACACCTTATTTTATCAAAAAAAGAAGAAAAATCCTAAGAGAAAACTTAGGATTTCAGTATTCTGTTTTTACACTTTAGAAATTGCGTCCTGACTTGTTGTAGCCATATTTTTCCACAAAATACTCACGAAATTCCAAGAGATTATCATCCATGATGGCTTGGCGGACCTGCTTCATCAGGTTGAGTAAGAAGTAAAGATTATGGTAGCTAGTCAAGCGGATACCGAAGGTTTCGTCAGCCTTGAGCAGGTGGCGAAGGTAGGCGCGTGTATAGTTCTTACATGTGTAGCAGTCACACTCAGGATCCAGCGGTGTGAAGTCCTCTGCAAACTGGGCATTCTTGACAACCAAACGCCCTTGGCTGGTCATACAGGTACCGTTACGAGCGATACGAGTCGGTAGGACACAGTCAAACATGTCCACCCCACGAATAACCCCATCAATCAAGCTATCTGGCGCTCCCACTCCCATCAGGTAGCGAGGTTTGTTTTCTGGGAGAAGTTGGGTTGTGAAATCCAAGACTGCATTCATCTCTTCGTGCGTTTCTCCCACTGCCAAACCACCGATAGAGTAGCCTGGAAAGTCCATGCTGACAAGGTCGTGAGCTGACTGACGGCGAAGGTCTTCAAATCCTGCCCCCTGTACAATCCCAAACAAACCTTGATCCTCCGGACGACGGTGAGCCTTTAAGCCACGTTCGGCCCAACGACTGGTACGCTCGATGGATTTCTTAACGTAGTCGTAAGGTTGGTAAAACTGAGGACATTCATCAAAAGACATCATGATGTCTGAGCCTAGATTGTTCTGAATAGAGATGGCTTTCTCCGGTGATAGGAACATCTTGGAACCATTGAGATGGTTTTTAAAGGTTACTCCTTCTTCGGTGATATTTCGGCTATCAGCTAGGGAATAAACCTGGAAACCACCACTATCCGTCAAGATTGGCTGGTCCCAATTCATGAATTTGTGGAGACCACCTGCGCGTGCGATGAGTTCGTCCCCTGGGCGAAGCCATAGATGATAAGTATTAGAGAGGATAATTCCTGATCCCATCTCCTTCAACTCCTCTGGCGACTGGGTCTTGACAGTAGCTTGGGTTCCAACTGGCATAAACATAGGTGTCGGGAAGGTACCGTGTGGGGTGATGATTTCTCCTAGACGAGCTCCTGTGTGTTTTTCTTTCTTAATCAAACGGTATTTGATTGGTGAATCTGACATTTTCTACCTCCGAAGCTGGGAAAGACAGTCCCAGTTCATACTTTGTGCCCAAAGGCATACTGTATGATTTTATCAAAAAAACCAGGAACTGTCACGAACTATGGTATAATGAAAGAATGAAATACCCAAAAATTGATTTAAAAACCATTCGTCTGCAGACTAGGCAATTTCAGGCTGAAAATCCCCGCCTCTTTCTCGTCTATCTCTTACCTAGCATACTGGTCATCTTATCAGGCTTTCTCAACCCCTTGGCTCGTCTCCAAGAAAGTGTTTTAGAGCAATCCTTTTTCAGCATGCTGGCACAAGTGCTCCAAGCCTATCTCTTCCCGCTAGTGGTTTCTTTTGTGAGCACGATTTTTCTAGCAGGTGCTGCCTTTGCGACACTCCGACTCCTCAAGGATCCTGATACAGAACTCTCAGTAAAATCAAGTCTAGCCCTCTTTGCTGAAGAGCGCTTCTCGCAAACCTTCCTAACTCTGCTCCTCAAACGTTTCTACCTCTTTTTATGGAGCATTCCAAACTTAGTAGGCGTTTATTTTCTCTTTTATAGCAATCTCTTGGCTCGGAGATTTGTCGCCCTACATCCTGAATTTCCAAAATTAGACCTCTCATCAGTTGAAACCGAGCAATTCCTTATGACCTTTGGACTCTACTTTTTCGCGAGCCTCATCTTGATGATTGTGGGCAATAGCCTCTATATCCCGCAACATTACGCCTACTCGCAGGTAGAATTCCTCCTCTGCGATACTCTAGATTTAGGGCAGGCTAAACCCAGTCAAATCCTGAAAACCAGCCGTTTCTTGATGAAAGGTTACAAATTCCAGCGCTTTGTCCTCGACTTACAACTACTTCCTTGGTACTTCCTCAATTGGATTACCTTTGGTATTGCTAGTTTTTCAATCTTACCCTATATCCAGAACAATCACATCTTCTTTTACCGAGCCCTCCTAGCCCGTAAACGTCGAAATGGATAAGAACCTACAAAACCCAGCGTCCTGAAAGACGCTGGGTTTCTTATTTCAAAAGCAAAATACTCAGCAAAATCAAAATAGCGGGTCCACCTTGCTTCAGAATAATCTTCTTGTCTGCAGTTAGAGAACCGTAGGTCGCTGCACCAAGCACAAATAAAACAAAGATGGTCACAATTTCCAAACTTTGCGAGAAATAAATCCCGTACAAGAGAAAGACACCTATTAAAGCATTATAAATCCCCTGATTTTTAAACAATGAACTCACTGAAGGACGAGCCAGTTCTTCTTTATCCACATTAAACACGCGACTAGTAGTATCTGATTGCGTAGCCACACTTTCCAAATAAAAAATGTAAAAATGCTCCAAAGCAACGATAGTTGCTAAAACAATTGTAAAAATAGACATATTCTTCTCCTTAAATTTCTATCTCTTCTAAGCCAGATTGCAACTTTTCTAACAAGCGACTGAACTCTTCTCGCTCTCCTTTTGTAAGTACACTTTCCATCTGACTCTTTACCTTTATATGTTGTTGGGGAGAGTTGGTTACGAGTTGCTCTCTCGCAAAGTCTGTCACTTCCACCAAAACCTCCCTCTGGTTTTCGGGATTCCGACTGCGCTTGACCAAACCTTCCTTTTCCAGAATTTTAAAGTGCCGTGTCAAGGCAGCCTGATCGATTTGCAACTTCTCCTGAACAGCAATCTGGTTGCAGGGTGACTGCTGCAGTAAAAACTGCAAGATTTGATAGCGGGTCAAACTAATTCCCAATTGTTTCTCAAAAAGTTGAGTGATCATCTGATCTGTTAAATGGAGCTGATACAGTAAGTCGTTAATTTTTTTCATTTCTACCTCCTTGCGTACACTTGATTTATCAACTATTGAGTTATCAAGTATATTACAGAAAGATTAAAAATGCAACTATTTTGCTTACTCACGAAAAATAGCCTCTTGGTTTCAATCCCAAAAGGCTATTATTTCTATATTCTAGATAAAATCCAGCACTAACCTACCAAATCTGCTCGAAGGATTTCTCCCTCTTTATCAATGACAACTTCGATGGCATGGCCTGCAAAAATTTCCTCGCTATCATCATAGTAGAGGGTCAATTCCCCGTCTTCGTTGATCGATAGTTCACTCAAGGAAAGAGAGTTGGTAAAATACTCTTCTGTTAACTCCACATCATTTTCATCTGAATCTATCCAGTCTTGAGCTATTTCCCACAGTTCTTTGACAATATAGTCTTTAATCCGAGTATCTTGAACTTGGAAAGTTCCCATAAATTTCTTTAGATCATCAAAAGAACTTGGAGGGAGACTTTCATCTGCACTCGCAGCAAAGATAGCATGGATCTTACCACCCTCGTAAGTGATAAATCCTTCAAACCAAGAATAGGCTCTGTTTAAGGTGAATTCGCCAATATCGTCTTGAATGATGACCGGTTTTTGATAGGTTTCAATCAAGGTCTCTAACCTAGAGTCTGAGGATTGGTCATCTAGGTATTCCAGCAAGTGGTAGCAGTTATTAGCTACTTCTGACATATATGGCTCTAACTCCATGAAGGGGCGTTTTTGACATTTGATATGATGAATTTTGTAGGGTTCAAAACTAAAGCCCCATCTCTTTTCTTCAAATTCCTCAGGAGTTAATACCCATTCCAAACGTCCCTCACGTTCAGAGAATTCCTGGGTTGCAACATTGACACTAGCTTTAAAATGAACGGACGGCATTTTACAACCATCTTTTAAAGAAGCGGCCCCAGTTACATTTTGGAGGGTAAAAATCAAGAATTCGACAATTTCACCACAAAATTCCTCTTCAAAATCATCTCTTGTTTTCTCAAATGGAGTTTTTAATCGATTTGTCATTCACTTCATCCTTTCTCTCTATGCTTAAAAGCGTTAGTATAGTTTTGTATCCGCTTACATTTTAGCATGTTTTAGATTTTATTTCACTTATCAACACTATTTTACACAAAAAGAAGCTACACTTTTAAATGTATAGCTTCTTATTATTCTTAATTCATTGATACGTGAACGTGGTCATAGTGATTTTCGGTCACACTACCACGGTCTGGCATTGGATTCCACGTGTAGGCAGGTCCATATTTACTATCGTATGGAGCGTAGAAACGTTGTTTCCAGATGATGTAGTTGATACCACGGCTAGCCATATTTTGAACCGCGTATTCCGCGATTTGATCACCAAGTGCTGAACTCACTGGGACCATAAAGTCGATGGCCAATCCTTTACCATGGTCTCCACTGTCACCAGGACGGTAGCCGCTAAAGGATGTAATTCCAAACAAATTGGCAATTTCTTCTTTGAAGGCTGCAGTTTGTGGTTGAAGACCAGCATTCTCAGACTTAGCTACAGCAAGTCCTGCATAGTCAGGAGCAGCTGGAGCTGAATAAGTTCTTGAAGGAGTTTGACTTTGCTCCGCTTGATAAGTCGAAGTTGCAGTCTCAGAAGTTGCTGTTGATGCCGCTGTTTCTTCTGTTGCACTTGTTCCTGTTGTATCAGCAGGCGTTTCAGTTGCTGGAGTAGCTGCTACTGGTGCTTCTGCTGGAGTAGTCGCTTGAAGAGCTTCTTCTTCAACTGGACTAGTTGTTTCTGCTACCGGTGCTTCCGCTGGAGTCATTTCAGCTGTTTCTTCTGCTACAGGTATTTCTGTAGATGGTGTCTCCTCAGCAACTGTCGCTGTCTCAGAAACTTCTGAACTTGGCGCTACTTCTGCTGGTTTTTCAGTCTCTGTTGCAGTTGGAGCTTCCTCAATCGGTTGAGAAAGGTCTTCTACTTGAACTGTTTGTTCATCGACTGTCACTTGATTCGTCGTCAAATCAGCTGTCGCAGTCGTAACTTCTTCACTAGCATCTGCTTGAGGAGCTTGGATTTCAACTTCCGTTACCTCTTCTTCCTCATTGACAGTTGTGGTGAGGACAGTATCTGGGAAAATCAAGTCCATATTGGTGATTTTGTTCAAATTTGCAAGAACTGTGACATCTACACCCAAGGCTTCTGCAATGGTGCTCAAGGTATCACCATACTGTACTGTATAGCTTGTTTTGTTGTCCGTTTTAGTCAAATCGTTTTGGATTTGCTCAACACTACGTGCAGTCCAAAGGACTTCTTCTGCTTGAGTTGCCAATACTGGGGCAAATGACAAGGCTACTGTTGAGACTAAAATCATTCTTTTCTTCATTCGTTCATATTCCTTTCAAATGAGTACCTGTCTATCATAACACAAAAAAAGCTGAAAAAAAGCCCTCTCGGGCCTATTTAATAGAACTGTCTATTCCTTGTAACAAACTCGATTACTTGAAATAGTTTGTTAGGTCTCTGTCACACAACTGACACAATCTTCTCGTTACTTACTCTCAAAAATATGAGGAATATCTGCTAGTGCTCGAATCATGTGATTGCCTTCAAAAGAAGACTCTAAAAAGTTGATGCTTTGAATACCGCTATTCTTGGCAAATTCCACATCTAAAGTCCGGTCCCCTATATAATAGGTCTTCTCAGGATCCAGCTGATACTTGTCTAACAAATAGGTAGCCGCTTCTGGATTAGGCTTGCGCTCAAAGCCACTCTGACTGGTTAAAATCTCTGTAAAATAGGATTCCAATCCCAGATCCTTTAGAATAGTAAAAGCATTGTCCCCTTTATGAGTGTAAACAAAGTTCCGAATTCCTACTTGGTCTGCCCAATTCAACACCTCACGCGCACATGGCATCAAAACTACCTGAGCATTCTTCTCAGCCAGGCTCTGGGCACGTACCTGATTGAGCACTTCCGCATCCAGTTTTCTCTCTTCTGCCACTTGCTCCAGCAAATCCTGCACAGAAAACTTGAGGATAAACTCTCTCACTTTCTCCTTATTATAAGGAATAGAAAACTGAGCAAAGGTCTCCTCAATCCCTGATAAAATTGCTTCGTAAGAATCCAATAAAGTCCCGTCTAAATCCCAAATAAAAGCTGTTTTTTGCATTTTCTATCCTTTCAAGCTCATATAACGCTGGTAACGGTAGCGTAGAAATAACCAACGAAAACCATTATCCAAAAGAGTTCCTGCCCAAATACCAGGTAAGCCCCAACCAAGAACAAGCCCCATCAGATAAGCTGTCCCTATGCGGATACACCACATCCCAATACTTGTCGCATAAAAGGGGAGGCGAGCATTTCCCAAGCCCTGCCAAACTGCCGTATAAATAACTGTCCCTGTCGCCATGGGGGTTCCTAGTAGAGAGAACAGTGCAACCAAAACGCTCGCTTCGACCGCTACAGGGTCGGTCGTATAGAGATGAGTCAATGGTGTCCCCAAGGCATAGATACTGAGAGTTAAGGGCAACATGAGAAGCAGGGAAAGCCAAAAGGTTTTCTTGCTCAAATCATCTACTCTTTCCCAGTTATCCTCCCCAACTGCTCGAGCTACCTGCATGACTGTCGCCGTAGCGACGCCAAAGGCAGGCATATAGTTAAACTGGGTCAGGACTTCTCCGACTGCGTTCCCCGCTACTGCCTCCGTCCCAAAAGAAACGACCAAAGCAATGATAACTACATCTCCAGCCCTCATCATAAGCCGCTCTCCTGCCGCTGGCAAAGCCAAGGTCAGTAAGTCTTTATCCAGTCCAAAAGTCGGTTTCTCATAAGGCAGTTTTAATTGCGACCATAAAATCAAAAGACCAACCAAGCGAGACAGAATAGTCCCCCATGCAACACCAGCTATCCCCATATTAAGAACAAAAATAGCTAGACTTGAAAAGAGAATATTCAAGGCATTGGATAAAAAACTAACATAGAGAGGCAGACGCGGATTATGCGTTGCACGAATCAAGGCACCTAGACTCGTCATCAAACCCAATAGAACAATCGATCCGCCTACCAAAGATAGGTAGAGTCCACCACTCTCAGCTACATCCCTCTCCGTCCCCAAGAGTCCTATCATCTCTTGCCCAGCAAAGATAGACAAGGCCCCTAAAAGCAAACTCAGTAGCAAGGTAATCTTCAGCGCTTCAGTCACATGATAAGCTAGCTTGGACTGGTCTTTCTGCCCCATGCTTTTTGAAATAACACTGGAAATAGCAGCCCCCAAAGCGATGAAAATGGCCTGATAAATCGTGATAATATTGCCAGCCACTGAAACACCCGAAATAGCGATCAATCCCAAGTTGGCGACCAAGTAGCTGTCCACCATCCCCATGAGCATCTGCAAAAAGTTTTCGCCCATAGCGGGCAAGGCAATGTTGAGAATGTCTTTATTTTTTCTAAACAATCTGTCCTCCTGATGAAAAGAAACTCAGTTGGTTTCCCAACCGAGTTTACTTCCTCTGTCTTAAAGTCCTAGATAAGCCTCCACCGCTGCTTGCATGTCAGCAGCTGCCACTGTTGTTTTATGACGAACTGGAGCTGCTTCAAGGCCATCAACCGCTGGTGGTACTGCCACTCCTGAAATGTCATGTAATTGAGCCAAGGCTTCAAAGTCTGTCAAGCCTGCTTTTCCTGTTACAGCTTCTACTGCAACCACTGGGAACTTGTATGGACTAGCTGTTGAAGCAATCACTGTCTTGGTTACATCGCCAGTAGCTGCTTGGTATTTTCTATAAACTGCTGAGGCAACCGCCGTGTGGGGATCCTCGATGTAGGCATCTGTTTGATAAACACGTTTAATTTCTGTCGCAGTTTCTTCCTCAGTCGCATATTCAGCTGCAAAGAGTTCCAGAATCGCTGCATCAAAGTCTGTCAATTCATATTGTCCTTGTGTACTCAAGGCATTCATGAGTTCAGCAGTCTTAACCGCATCATTCCCCAAAAGATGGAAAATCAAGCGCTCCAAGTTTGAAGATACCAGGATATCCATAGATGGGCTAGTTGTGACCTTAAACTCACGTTTCTTGTCATAGACACGTGTTTTAAAGAAGTCAGTTAAAACATTATTGTCATTTGAAGCACAGATTAATTTGCCAACTGGAAGACCGATTTGCTTAGCATAAAAGGCAGCCAAGATATTTCCAAAGTTTCCTGTTGGTACTGAGAAGTTGACCTTATCACCAGCTACAATCTCACCAGACTTGACCAACTGAGCGTAGGCATAAACATAATAAACAATTTGTGGTACCAAACGACCAATGTTCATAGAGTTAGCTGATGAAAATTGCAGTTTATTGGCCGCCAACTTTTCACGAAGAGCTACATCGTTAAACATATGTTTCACATTTGTTTGCGCATCGTCAAAGTTACCATCAATAGCTACAACATGGGTATTATCTCCAGTCTGAGTGGTCATTTGCAACTCTTGTACCTTGCTGACACCATCCTTTGGATAAAAGACGATAATCTCAGTTCCAGGCACATCGGCAAACCCCGCCATAGCAGCTTTCCCAGTATCACCAGATGTCGCTGTCAAAATGACAATCTTGTTCTCCAAACCATGCTTTTTAGCGGCTGTCGTCATAAAGTATGGCAAGATAGACAAGGCCATATCTTTAAAGGCAATCGTTGAACCATGGAACAATTCCAAGTTGTATTGCCCATCCAATTTCACCAATGGCGCAATAGCTGGAGTATCAAACTTGCTATCGTAGGCATTGTTGATACAGTAGTCCAACTCCTCAGCCGTAAAGTCATCTAAAAATGCTGATAAAACTAATTTAGCCACCTCTTGGTAAGAAGCATCTTTTAATGTGTCAAAATCCAAATCCACCTTTGGATAAGTAAGTGGTGTAAACAGACCACCATCCGTCGCCAAACCTTGCAAAATAGCTTGGCTGGCAGTTACTGTATTATTCGCATCACGCGTTGATTGATAAACTAATGTCATGAATCTCTATCCTTTATCTATAGTCTCTTCCATTATATCACGATTTTTCAGAAAATTCTCCCTTTATAAGAGAAATTATAATCCCAATTCTTTCTTCAAAGGTTCTAAATAAACCATTTCTTGCTTATCTCTTTTCTCCAGTCCTTCCTCAGCTAAGGTGAGTAAATCTTTAGAAAACTCGAGAACCGCAGTTTCTTCTTCATCTGTGAGTTGTTTTTTAGAAAATTGTCGTCTTAAAAGCTTATAATCACGACCAGCTGTGGTAAAAAATGGAGCAGTTCGCAAGTAAGCTTCAAGCCTGTCTAAATGAACCAACAAGCCTAAGTGAAAGGCAGCAGAAGCAAAGGTCCTATCAAGCGGCTGAGTACACACACTACGAAACTCAACTGTTCCTCGAGTCGTTAAGTCTTGGTACTGGTAACTACGATGAGTTTGGAAATCCTCCTCCTGAGGATGAATCAATACCTCATCCCCATTAAGGGTGAATGCTTGGATTTCAGGTGTAGTCAAATAATCTCTAGCCTGAATCGGATAAAAATAATAGATCTGCCCATCACGCTCCGCAGTAAAAATCGCAGAATGATTTATATAGTCAAAAAAATCATCCTCATCTTTAAATAGTCTAGTATTGACACCTACATTCTCTGGATAGATACCATGCATGGATTCTTCCCAAAAAATATCTCTCGAAATTTTGGTATCCCAATCTGCCCCTGAAAACTCAGAATTGGCAAACAAATAAGCTTTGGCAGCTTCAATTTGAGTAAAAGCATTGATAACACGCAGGTAGTTGGACCTTGAAACGTCTAGTTGAACCTGACTTCCACAGATAAAGGCACCATACTCAGGGAAATCGTGTAAACCTCTACAAATCTTACTTCTACTTAAGTTCAAGTAAGCCATCAACATCTGATAGCGTGGATAAGCCACTGGACAATTCTCATTTTTATACCAGTTAGGATGAATGCCACAGCCAACAATAGCATGATTAGCTTCACCCAACTTATTCTGAATCGTAGCCATATAGAAGTTAAAGCGTTCTTCTACCTCTTGGATAGATTCGGCCTTTCCGAATGCAAACTCAATCGTCGTATAAGCAACCTCGAATAAGATCGTATCTTGGCTGACTGGATCAAACAACTGAATTGGATTCCCAAAATCATCCACTTTTTCGATAGTAAATCCCAGTACTGATGGTAAATACTGAAAGAGATCCTTAACAACTTCACCATCTGTAGCCTTACCCTCTAAATTTACAATAGGAAATTCTAACTCAATCCCAATAAATAAATCTGGGTTCTCTTTTATATTCTTTAAGTAACGTTTCTTTAGTAATTCAACAGACCGAGACATCAATCACCAAACTCTTTCATAATCAAAATAAATTGTGAATAAGTAATATTATACCAAAAATCTAAGCAAAAAAGATTAGAATGGCACTCAAAAATAAGGCTCTATAATATTTGTAGTGGGTAAATCCCCCTATAGATATTATTTATGGAGCCTATTTTTGTGTGATAAATTGTAAAA
The DNA here is from genome assembly GCF_023147855.1 of Streptococcus halitosis. Lineage (GTDB taxonomy): Bacteria > Bacillota > Bacilli > Lactobacillales > Streptococcaceae > Streptococcus > Streptococcus halitosis_B. The sequence continues at coordinate 1,733 of NZ_JAHXOP010000006.1, read as the reverse complement.
TATAGTGCAACAAAAAACTCATAGCGTTTCATTGGTGTAAACTGTAAGTAACCACACAAACTATCATCCGAAATTACTTTCTTCGCTACGATAGAATCGTTCGCTGTCAGGTGAAAATCATTACGATGGATATGTTTAGTCCTTACTATGACTTAGCTAAACAGCTTCGCTTTCGAATTTCTAGGCTCAGGCTCATCGAGGAGAATCTAAAGCAGGTTCATCCTCTTTTTCAGACTGTCTTTAAAACCTTCCCTCAAGGACAAAGAGAAAATCGTCAACGCTCTTCAGTTACCCTATTCTAATGCAAAATTAGAAGCGACTAATAATCTCATCAAACTTATCAAGCGAAATGCCATTAGTTTTAGGAACTTTGAAAAGTTCAAAAACGGATTTTCATCGCTCTCAACATCAAAAAAGAAAGGACGAAATTCGTCCTTTCTCGATCTTAGCTGACTTCAACCCACTACAGTTGACAAAGAGCCATAATTTTTAGTAACTTAAGCAAATACAGATAATCAGATAAAAGAAAAGACAAGGTCTAGAAACCTTGTCATTACTACTATACCGGCGGCCGGGGTCGAACCGGCACGTCCTTGCGGACACTGGATTTTGAGTCCAGCGCGTCTGCCAATTCCGCCACGCCGGCAAATAGTAACTGGGGTAGCTGGATTCGAACCAACGCATGAGGGAGTCAAAGTCCCTTGCCTTACCGCTTGGCTATACCCCAATAATATAAAATAGGCGAGTGATGGGGATCGAACCCACGCATGCCAGAGCCACAATCTGGTGTGTTAACCACTTCACCACACCCGCCATAATTTTATTAACACGGGCAGTAGGAATTGAACCCACACTGAAGGTTTTGGAGACCTTAGTTCTACCTTTAAACTATGCCCGTAACTAAAGCAATGGAAGGGGAGGGATTCGAACCCCCGAACCCGAAGGAGCGGATTTACAGTCCGCCGCGTTTAGCCTCTTCGCTACCCTTCCAAGTTATAAATAAAATATGGCGCGAGACGGAATCGAACCGCCGACACATGGAGCTTCAATCCATTGCTCTACCAACTGAGCTACCGAGCCAATATTGCGGGAGCAGGATTTGAACCTACGACCTTCGGGTTATGAGCCCGACGAGCTACCGAGCTGCTCCATCCCGCGTTAATATAAAAGGAGGATGTGGGATTCGAACCCACGCACGCTTTTACACGCCTGACGGTTTTCAAGACCGTTCCCTTCAGCCGGACTTGGGTAATCCTCCAACAAATAGTCCGTACGGGATTCGAACCCGTGTTACCGCCGTGAAAAGGCGGTGTCTTAACCCCTTGACCAACGGACCATATCCATAGATGGGCACGAGTGGACTCGAACCACCGACCTCACGCTTATCAGGCGTGCGCTCTAACCACCTGAGCTACGCGCCCAAGTTAAAAACTTGGTATTTGAACAAAGTTCAAAGCGGGTGACGAGAATCGAACTCGCGACAACAGCTTGGAAGGCTGTAGTTTTACCACTAAACTACACCCGCTAAAATGGGAGTTAACGGGATCGAACCGCTGACCCTCTGCTTGTAAGGCAGATGCTCTCCCAGCTGAGCTAAACTCCCTCGAGCTAAGCGACTTCCATATCTCACAGGGGGCAACCCCCAACTACTTCCGGCGTTCTAGGGCTTAACTACTGTGTTCGGCATGGGTACAGGTGTATCTCCTAGGCTATCATCACTTAACTCTGAGTAA